>JAYTOM010000203.1:0-6761 GCA_043747765.1 Actinomycetota bacterium | reverse complement strand
TCTGCTTGCTGCTCGTGATCGTCTAGCTGATCCAAGGCGCGGTCGAGATCATCGCCCACGGGAAGTTGTCCGCCTTCCTCGACGGTTTATATCAGCTCGAGATCAACACGACGACGATCATCAGATTCTTGATGGTCGCGTTGCTGCAGAACGGCCAGACTCGCAGCGACCAAGCCGTGCAGCACAAACTGAGCATTTCTCCGCGAACGGCCCTCCACAGTCGAGCAGTTGAACACGAGGCCAGTCGTAATCACCGCCGGTCGCGGCTCATTGTCCCAATCGCCTGGACCGCGTTTCGATCGAATCTCGCAGGACTCGTGGTGAGTGGGGGGCTGAACGCTGCCCAGATGATCGTTTCGGTGTTCGGGTGCTCGACGCCCCAGGCGTCAGCATCACTCTCGACGAAGCGCACGCGCCAGGAGCCGCTGTCGCCGCCGGCCGAGCACGATGCTCAAGACGGTCGCGTCCTCGCCAGATCGCGCCGGCCGCCCTGTCTCGCGGGAGGTGCGGCACACCGACGTTTGCTCACCGTCATCGCAGGGTATTCACGGCGCGATGCCCGAACGCCCGTCGAGACTGCTGCGGACGACGTGGCCAGTACACCGTCGCCAGGCCTGGCAGCTGATCACTGGTTGGGTGATCTTGACAGCAGTGTGGATCGGGTTCGGGAAGCTGCTCACCGGGCCGCTCGAGTCGTCGGCGATCACACGTCTCGACCAACGCGTCGCCAACTGGATGGTCGCTCATCGCACGCCAACATGGAACCACGTCACCGTGTTGGGCTCTGATCTGGCCGAGACGGTGACGAAGGTCGTCGTGACGGCGGCCCTCGCGCTGGTTCTGTTGATGGTGTGGAAACGTTGGCTCGAACCACTGGTCCTGCTCATCTCGCTCGTGATCGAAGCTGCGGCGTTCATCGTGGTCACGACGATCGTCGACCGCAGCCGGCCAGCGGTGCCGCGGCTGGACAACTCGCCGGTCGGTTCGAGCTTTCCAAGCGGCCACGTCGCGGCCGCTGTCGCCTACGCCGCGATCGCCGTGGTCGTGTTCTGGCGCACACGCAAGGTGTGGGCGCGCACCATCGCAGTCATCGTCACGGCTGTCGTTCCTGTCATCGTCGCCTTGTCGCGGATGTACCGCGGGATGCACTTCCTCAGCGACGTCGTCGGTGGCGCGCTCCTCGGTGGCGCGGCCGTCGCCCTCACCGTCTGGGTGTTGCAGACCTCCCCGGAAGCCGCTCAGGAAGTCGACGGCAACCCCGCCCTCTCCACGGACGAGACGTTGACGTCGCAACCCGCGACCGACCCTGCTCTCCCCGCCGCCGATCAGACGCCCATACTCTCAGCGGCACGCCTGGCGACGCCCGCGATGTCCACCACGGATGCGGCCGAAGCCGACAGCGGTTGACCTCCGCGTCGAAGTCCACCACTCAGACACATCACGAGTCGATGCCGCGATTGCATCGGGCCGGTTTCAAGGGGCGGGCAGGGTGGTACATCTAGGGAATGCCGATTCTCGCCACACTGCTGGTCGCGGTCGTCATCAGCGGAGTCGTGTTCGGTGCCGCTGCACGTCACGGCCGCACCACCGATCTCGCCGACGTCCGGGCGAACCCTTCCGCCGCCGGCGCAACCGCAGCCCTGAAACATCCCGCGCTGAAGCGGTTCCTGCTGCAGCGCCGAGACGCCACCAAAGAAACGGGGTTGCTGTTGACGATCGCGGTCGCCGCGGTCGCCGTCGCAATCGTCGTCATCGGCGTTCTTCTCGAGATGATCAGTCAACACAGCGGGTTCGCCCGCCTCGACGACTCCGCGGCGCGCTTCGGTGCCCGCCACGCCACAGGCGACACAACCACGCTGTTGAAGGTCGTGACCACCCTCGGCAGCACACCGTTTGTCGCAGGCGTCGTGGTCGTGGTCGGTGCTCAGCAATATGTCCACCACCACAAGAAGGCACTCCCTCTGTTCCTTGCGTCCGCGGTCGTCAGTGCGGTCGCGGTCGGCAACCTGGTCAAAGTCATCGTGCATCGCGGCCGGCCGGACATCGCCCGCTTGGTCGGCGCCTCTGGTTCATCGTTTCCGTCCGGGCACTCGGCCGCTGCCGCAGCGACCTACGCGTCGCTCGCGCTCCTGCTCGGCCGCCACCGTTCACGCAAGGTCCAAGCGATTCTGGCCGGGGCCGCGGCGGCGATCGCGATCGCGGTCGCCGCATCCAGAGTGCTGCTCGGCGTGCACTGGCTGACCGACGTCATCGCCGGCCTCCTCCTCGGCTGGACGTGCTTCGCCCTGTGCTCGATCGCCTTCGGCGGCCGGGTCATGCGATTCGGTCAACCCGTCGAAACAGCACAAGACGCAGCCACTGTCATCGACAACAGCCCACCGTCGGACCGACAAGGGCACCTTGCAGAACAGACGCAGCCGACCCAATGACAGCTCTTCGCACCCACTCGTGTTTGCCGGTCCGTTGCAACGGGAAAAGCAGAAGCATCCTATGAGGGAGACCTGATGTCAACTGTCCATGCGGTGCGCAACCCGGTCGGCCATTTGGCCGCCGATCATCCTGGCATCGTCAGGATCGGCCGTGCCGGCTGGTTCGCCAAGGGTGCCGTCTACCTCATCGCCGGCGTGTTGGCGTTGTTGATCGCCGCGAAAGCATCGGGATGGTCTAAGACCGCGTTGACGCCGAATCAGGAGGCAAGCCCGACGGGCGCGCTCGACACCATCGCCCACAGCACCGGTGGCCCACTCCTGCTCTGGGTGTTGGCCCTTGGAATGCTGCTCTACGCGGCATGGCGTGTCGTCTCCGCGCTCCTGCCAGGAGGCCACGACGCCAAGGCGTCGGCGACACGAATCGGATACCTCGTCAGTGCCGTCATCTACACGACCTTCGCCGTGACCGCGATCTCACTCGCCCGCAGCAAGGCGTCCACCGCCAACGGCAACACGACAGTGACCTCGGCGTCGGGTGGAATCATGCAACACGGTGGCGGCCGCTTGCTGATCGGCGCCGTCGGCGCGATCGTCATCGCCGTGGGCCTGTACAGGATCAGCAAAGGCATCAAACAAGACGTCAATGACGAACTCGACCTCTCCGGGCTCTCAGCGCAACGCATCCTCTGGACACGGCGGATCGGCGCCATTGGCGAGGTCGGCCGCGGCATCGGCATCGGTCTCGTCGGCTTCTTCCTCCTCCGCGCCGCCGTGACCTACGACCCGAACCAAGCAACCGGTCTCGATGGAGCCCTACGCCGCCTCGCCACGCAATCGTGGGGCCTGATCGTCGTCGTCGCCGTGGGCATCGGTTTCGCCGCCTACGGGGTGTTCTGCCTGACAACGTTCACACACCGCAAGCTCCAAGCACCCTGACAAGCCACAGAGCAGCCGCGGTCGCAGGGCAAGCCTTCTACCGCTCGACATCTTGGCGATGGTCACATGCCTGCTCCTCGACAGACATCGCGCTCGCCCTATTCGGTACTCGAACGCTGCATCAAACCTTGGTGCTCAATTGCGCTTCCCTTTCAGGGGTCGTTCCCACTTCATGCCCCAGTGCCTGTTTGAGGCACCCCACGACCTCCACTGCGAGACAACGGTCCTTCGACACTCGGGCGCCGGTCGTGGCGCAGCCCGTGAGAGGGTCAGCGCACCGCACGGCGAGCTCATCCTCGTGTGCCTGAGGATCACACGGGGATGGGCGCAGTCATCGTGGTGCAGACGCAACACGCTGAGCCAGCACAAGTCGTCGACGCCGGATCAGCCAGGATCGACGCGACATACACTGCGAGATCATGACGATCTTTGATGACCTGCGAGCCAGCCACGCCGTGCAACGGACGCTCGCGCGTCGCATGACACACGCCCAGGTTTCGCCCGACCACCGTCGCGAAGCGTTCCTTTCGCTCGCCAACGAACTCGACGCGCACGCAACGGCTGAGGAACGCCACTTCTACGTCCCATCTATTGATGGACGACGCCGGACTCGCCGTCACCCGGCACGCGTTGGCCGACCACCACAAGGCGATGAAGTTGGTCGACGAGCTCCGTGGCGCCGATCCGTCGACCGATCGGTTTGGAGAACTCGCCAAAGCAACTCTCCGGCAGAGTGCGCGACCACCTGGACGAAGAGGAGCACGGAACGTTCCAGCTCGCTGGCAAGCTCCTCAGCAAGCCTCGCCAGCGACAACTGGCGATCGAGTACCGCGCCGAGTACGCGAAGCGCGGTGGGCCGTACGCGGGATGATCGCTCGCGATGAGCGCCGATCCAGCTGGTGGCTCCGCTCGCCGATGGACTTGAGCCCTCAGTGAGGGCACAACGGGAAAGACGACCGAAAGATGTTCCGAGGGTGTGGACCTACCAGAAGCCGGCTAACGGGACCTTCATGAAGCTGGTTGGCGATCGAGCGGCATCTCGTTACAAGTCGCTGGCTCCTCACGTCGGGGGTTCCGTCACCGGAGGGGTCTGAGACTGGCCGGTGATAGGTACACGCCGCCGGTGCCCCACGATGGCTCTCCTGATGGTGTTGTGATCCGCTTCGGATCGGATGTCGAGCCGGGCATCAGGCGCAGCGGCACGAAACGGTTCGTGTACGTCGACGAATCTGGTCGGGCGGCCAACGCGATCGACGTCGCGCGGATCCGAGGGCTGGCCGTACCGCCGGCGTGGACGCGGGTGTGGATCGCTGCCGATGCCGAGAGCCATCTGCAGGCGACGGGCCGCGACGCGAGGGGCCGAAAGCAGTATCGGTATCATCCAGCGTTCACGGCCAGTCGCGCCGATCACAAGTTCGCCGACCTTGTCCAGTTCGGTCATCGCCTCGGTCGCTCGCGCCGGCGGGTCGCTCACGACCTCGCCCGCCCGACGCTCGACCACGATCTCGTCGTCGCCACCGTCCGTCTGCCTGATCGACGTGACAAGTCTGCGCATCGGCAACGATCAATACGCCCGGGCCAACAAGTCCTTCGGTGTCACGACGCTGCACAACCGACACGTCGCCGTGCGCGGATCGACGATTCGCATCGCGTTCCGCGGAAAATCGGCGCAGCGGTTTGATGTCGGCGTTCACAACGCCCGGCTGGCCAACATCGTCCGGCGTTGTCAGCACCTACCAGGCCAGCACCTGTTCAAGTATCGGTCGGCGGACGGCAGCGTGCGGCGGGTCACGTCGAGCGACGTCAACACATATCTGGCTGAGCATGCTGCACCCGGTGTGACGGCGAAGACGTTTCGGACGTGGAACGCGACAGTCCTCGCAGCCGAGCGGCTGGCGGCGGCGAGTGAGCACGTCGAGACAGCGACGATCAAGGTTCTCAACGAGGTCGTCGACTCGGTGGCAGATCACCTCGGTAACACGCGGGCGGTCTGCCCGAACAGCTACGTCCATCCCGCCGTCGTCGACAGCCATCTCGACGCCACACTGCTCCGGCAGTGGGCTCGCCCGACTGGCAAGTCGCCCAGTGGTCTGACGGTCGCCGAGCACAAGACGCTGCGACTCCTGACGCGATCACGCACGAGGTTGCCCGCCTGACATCGACCGGCTGGTGTCGAAATCGACGCTGACCCGCTCCTCGTCAACGACCACCTCCGTTGCGCGTGGTCGACGACGATCGCAGCGGCGACCGGGCCGACACGTGACGTGGTTTGGCACTGCTGCTGGCGTATCGCGTCCTGGCAGCGAGGACGCCTGGTTGAAGCGCTCATCGTCGTGATTCATTTGTCGAGCGCGCTGTCGTCGTCAGCGTTCACCGAGTTCCATTGACTCCGCCTGAGGTCGCTCGGTGGCCTACGTCTAACGAATCGTCTAACGAACCAGTTGACACTCCGCCCAACCTGCTGCACCATCTGGACAGGACATCAGACGAACCCCCTGCTCAGGGGTACTCGGCGAGACTCGGCGACACGAGCTGGACGGCTCGGGAATCGCTCATAACCCGAAGGTCGCAGGTTCAAATCCTGCCCCCGCCACCAAAGAAGCCCTGGTCAGCCACTATGGCGGGCCAGGGCTTCGTCGTTCACGGGCCAGACTTCTAATGATTCTCTTATTGCTTTCCCTGGATTTAGGGTCGCGAAGCTGCGCTTAGCGAGGAGTTTCTCGAATCGGCCCGGCTGTGACCGGCAGTCCCAGACGGTGAGACCAGCCACCGACCGCGGTTACCGGTTCATCCACACAGCGATCGGTGACCGCACCCGCCTCGCGTACAGCGAGATCCTCGCCGACGAGCAAGCAGTCACCGCCAGCGAGTTTTGGACTGGCGCCGAAGCCTGGTTCGCGTCACAAGGGATCAAGTGCGAGCGGGTGATCACCGACAGCGGCTCGTACTACCGGTCGATGCTCTGGCTGCAAGCGTGCACGGCGACCGGCACGACCGTGAAGAAGACCCGACCACGACGCCCGCAGACCAATGGCAAGGTCGAGCGGTTCCACCGGGTCCTGCTCGAGGAAAGGGCCTACATCCGCCCCTGGACCTCAGATAAGCAACGAACCAACGCGTACACCGGGTTCATCCACTTCTACGATCAGTACCGCGCCCACGGTGCGCTCGGATAGTCAACCCCCGCCGCATGCCTCAACACATTCGAGGACGACGTCCCCGGCGAGCACATCTACACCACCACTTCCCAACAACAACGCAGCGCACCATGACCACACGACCGCTCGCCAGCTTGCTGATCGGCTCGTCCAACGCCGCCGGTATCTAGGACTGGTACCGCCAGGGGTTCAGGGCGGTCAAAAACGACATGGGCGCATTCGAATTCGGAGCCGTCGG
>JAYTOM010000202.1:0-2054 GCA_043747765.1 Actinomycetota bacterium | reverse complement strand
AGCTCCCGTCGACAAACAGGGCGACCGGGCGCCGCTCCCGCCGTTTCGCGATTGGTGGCGCGAGTGCGCCGTGCTCAGCGTGTCGATCGTAGTCGAGTTCTGCTTCGCGTATTTCGCCGCCACCTATCTTACCGAGGAGCGCGGGATGTCGAATGCGGCGGCCGCCGCCGGTGGTGCGGCGTGGGGGGTCGGGATGGCGATCGGACGCTTCGGATTCAGCGTGCGGGCGCCACCGCGATCGATCCTGCCCAGCGCGATGACGATCCTCGTCGGGTTCGCGTTGTTCTGGTGCATCCCTAACTCGGTGTCGTCGATAGTGGGGATCGGTGTCGCCGGGCTCGGTGCCTCGCCGCTCTATCCGAGCCGAATCACGATCCTGATGGACCGCTTTCCTGGCGCCGCCCACGAAGGGTCCAAGCGAGGCGCGCTCGCGGCCGGTTCGGCGCTGCTGATGGCGCCGGCGCTAATGGTGAGCTTGCGTGCGGTCAGCGACGTCCGCATGGCATACCTCGCCGTTCCGGTGTTGCTCGTAGTCCTGGTCGTCCTCGCCACCCCACGCCACGCTCCCCAACCAGCGAGGGTCTGAGCACCTCGCGCAGACGGCGCGACCGGCTCACGAATGGGCGATACTCGCGGCTTGGATCTGGCTGGCGCCAGCCTTCGCATCGGGAGGGTTTCTCGCTCCGCCCACCTGCGTGGCCCCCTGGGCATGGGACCGCCATGGCCGGGCCCAGCCTTTCGCAGTGGGCCGCCATTGTCTCCGACGTCGCATTCTCGTCGTCGACTTCGCCCCGGCCTTCGCACGGCGGACAACGGCTCGTAAGTGGGATAGCTGCAACCAGACCGCAACCCAACGGGTAGGTCATGGAGGTCACTCGGCATGTTGATTGCGGCGGCGTGGATCCGACGCCGTCGGGCCAAGGTTCCATGGAACCCGTCGGAGTGAACTGCTGGCGATTGTGCTAGTCGCGCCGACGATGCGCCTTCTTGGTCGGCGGCGAGTTGTGCGCAGTGTCGTTGGGCTACATGAGAAATGCACAACGTGATCGGTTTCATGCGACGGGAACGGGGCGAATGTGCGCAGAGGGGTGATCAAACGCGTCGCGCTCTTGAAGCCAGAGAACTCGCTCCGTCGGGCTCGTCAATTGAATCGGAACTTGGAGACGGTGGAATGCCGGAGTCGGTCTCCGTATACCGCTTGCAGCGCCGACGAAGAGGCTGAGACGGGCGTCGGATGCGACATCGATCCGTCAGTGGTCCTGGTCGGCGGCCGTTGCGGCATAGCTCCACGCCGGCATTCCGCCGGCGGCGTTCGACGTGACGTCTGGGCCGATGATCATGAAGTGCACCGGCTCTGTTGCGTTGACGGATCGCGTGCTGACGGCGAGGTTGGACTGATGAAACGTCGTCATCGTGTAGCGCAATCCATGCAGTTGTCCTCCGCGTTCACTGGGTTTCGCTTCCCGCCGGAGGTGACCATGTTGGCGGTGCGCTGGTATCTGCGCTTCGGGCTCTCGTACCGAGATCTCGAAGAACTCCTCGCCGAACGCGGCATCACCGTCGATCACGTCACGCTGCACCGCTGGGTGCACCGCTTCACTCCCTTGCTCATCGACGCCCCGCGACCGTGCCGGCATGCCGTCGGGCGATGCTGGCTCGTCGACGAGACCTACGTCAAAGTCGCCGGCGTGTGGCGCTACGTCTATCGCGCTGTCGACGGATACGGCCAGGTCATCGACGTGTACGTCTCGACCCGCCGCGACGTCACCGCGGCGCGGAAGTTCTTCACGACGGCGATCGCCGAGGATGGCGAACCAGAAGAGGTCATCACCGACCGGGCCGCGACGTTGGCAAACGTGATCGAAGAGTTGCTGCCCCAGGCGTTACACAACACGATCAAGTACGCGAGCAACCGGGCCGAGTGCGACCACGGCCGGTTGAAGGCGAGACTGCGACCGATGCGCGGCTTGAAGACCGACCGAACCGCGAGACCGGTCAGGTCGGATAGGACAAACTCGTGGTTGGTCATCGTGCGGCTTTCTCTATGCTTGGTC
>JAYTOM010000201.1:0-2705 GCA_043747765.1 Actinomycetota bacterium | reverse complement strand
GGTTCAGGACTCAACGCTCGCGGCTGCCCGCCTCAACGAACTCCACTTACTCGGTGTTCGACTGGCCATCGACGACTTCGGCACCGGCTACTCATCGCTCAGCTACCTTCGCCAGTTCCCGGTCGACATACTCAAGATCGGCCGGTCGTTCATCGAGGGCATCACCGACCAGACCATGGTCCCCGCCATCGTGCGTTGGGCTGCTCGATCTCGGCAGGACTCTGAACCTGCACACCCTCGCCGAAGGCATCGAGCTGGGGAGCCAGCGCGACTCTCTGCGAGATCAACACTGCGAACTCGGTCAGGGCTTCCTCTTTGCGAGGCCACTGTCGGAACGGGTTGCCGACGCTTTCCTCAACCGGGCGACCACCACGGACCGCCTGCTCGGCACCACCCTCTGACCGACGCCATCTGACTCGTTCGAGGAACTCATGCCCGCCCCGCCCCAGACGATGCGAGCTCCTTCATCACCCCCAGCCTGTCACCGTCATTGACTGGGAGCGACCCGCAGTTCGGCGAGGGCGATGGAAAGCGGTCAGCACGTTTGGATAGCCACACGCTCTGAGCCGGTCGAACAAGCGTCCGACTCACGGCTTCCTCATCGGTTGGCCGGGTGCCCACTCTTGGCCGTTCAAGTTCGCCCGTCGATGTGCCGATCTCAGGCACATGGAGAGTTATGGGAGCTATGGCGACGCCTGAGGGCGTTGGGTCGACGGCAGCGCCGTTGGGCTTTGTCTCGTTGCGCGCCCGTTGGGATGGAACGCTGCCCGAGCTAGATACCCCACGGCCGGGAGGCCGTCAAACAGCTTTCTGGATTTCTTCGGCGGCTGCGAGTTGGCGGTTCGTCCAGGCGGTGCTCTCGTTGTAGAGGATGTGGCGCTCGATGCAGCGGGTGGCTTGCTCGTTGCGTCCTCACTATTGTTGGTGCGCTGACCGATGATTAGATGATGACGTTCTCTTCTTCATCTGATGACGTGCGGATCGCGACTGTTGTGGCTGCTGCTCGCCGAGGCGATCGGGGGGCTGTGGAGTGGCTGTTCACCGAGTTGCAGCCGCCGCTTCTGCGGTATTTGCGTGCGCAGGACAGCCGCGCCGCTGAGGATCTTGCTGGTGAGGTGTGGATGGCGGTGGCGACGCGTCTCGGAGAGTTCGAAGGCGATTGGATGGACTTCCGTGGGTGGGTGTTCTCGATCGCCCGGCGACGGTTGGCCGACCATCGCCGCACGATGGTTCGTCGACGGACCGATGTCGCTGCCGCCGAGATGTTTGAGCGGTGCCCGGCGAGCGAGGAGACGGACCGGCTCGCCCTCGATGCACTGTCTGCGCAGGAGGCTGCCACTTTGATCGTGTCGGTTCTGAACGCGGATCAGGCCGAGGTGTTGTTGTTACGACTCCTCGCAGATCTTGATGTCGACCAGGTCGCGACGATCATGGGTCGCTCTGCGAACTGGGTGCGCGTGACCCAGCATCGCGGCTTGCGGACGCTGGCGGCACGGGTCGGGCCCAAGATTGTTGTAATGGGATGAACGGCTGGGACGATCTGGACGGTGTGAAGCAACCGCCGATCCCCGAAGGCAATGACGAGCTCGACGCGGTGCTGCACGCGCTGCAGAGCCCGGCGACGCCTGCGGAGCTGTCTGGGATGAACGACATGGTCGCCGCCTTCCAGGCTGCGGTCCTCGTTGCCCCATCCGCCCCAACACTTGCGAGGAAACCCATCATGATCAAGAAACTCCTGACCGGTAAGGCATTGGCAGCGATCGGCGCCGTCACGCTCATCTCCGCAACCGCCGCCGCCGCGGCCGGCGTGGTTCCGTCGCCGTTCTCGGCGGCGCGCCCGACCCTCACAGCCCCGGCCAAGACCACAATCAATGCCACCGCCACGAGCGAGACGGCAACCTCCGAGACGGACAAGATTGACACGAAATCGACCGACACCGAATCGACCGACACCGCGACAACTGAGACCGCGACAACTGAGACCGCGACAACTGAGACGGCCGAGACGGCCGAGACGGCGGACAGAGCCGAGCAGGGGCCCGACGTGAACGGGCCCGCCAAGTTCGGATTGTGCACCGCGTACGCCGCCCAGACCAAGCACGAAACGGGCACGATCCCGACCAGCGGGCTCCCCGTTCCGTTCCAGGCACTCGCCGACGCCGCAACAGCAGCGGGCAAGACAGTCGCCGAGTTCTGCGCCGACACAACACCCGGTCACTCCGGCGGCACGCCCGGGCACTCCGGGACAGCACCGGGCAACAAAGGTCATGGTCCATCATCGACAGCACCCGACCAGAACGATCAGAGCCCGTCAGCCAACACGCCGGGAAAACCCGACAACACGCCGTCTGCGACAACTCCAGGGAACGCCGACGACAACCCATCCGCGACAGCGCCCGGTCGCACCCACAACGATCCGCCGGTTGCGACCACACCGTTACCGCATGACGAATCGTCGACTTCCGCCCCCACTGTCGACAGCCACGACAACGGCTCATCCAACCACGGACAATCCGGCGACCATGGCAACAAGCACGGCTCAACACCATGACGAACCCGCCGAGGGCCATCTCGTCCGATGACCCGGGTCGGGCCCGTGCGTGATCCAGCACAAAAATCCGTACATACCCCGGACGACTCAGCGTCGCGTTGCCACCTTCGGTCGAAGCGAGAGAAACGACCGATACCGTGTCATGGACGTGGAC
>JAYTOM010000200.1:0-3958 GCA_043747765.1 Actinomycetota bacterium | reverse complement strand
GGGAGGCGATCGGCTGCGGCGAGATGAATGGCATCGCTGAGTCGCAGCGGTTGGTCGCGCATCAGACGAGCGGCGCGGTCGAGACAGGCCTGATCGGTCGGCACGATCGCCAGACGGTCCCATGTCAATCGCACCTGATCCTCGAGGTCGTCGCGCAACACCGGCTCCTCGGTGACACGGTCGATCAACGCCAGCGATTCGACCAGTGTCAATGCACTCGTGCACCAGTCGCTGTCGGCCGCCATCGCGTCCTGAACGTGCCGCCGCTCGGCGACGTCGATGTGCAGCGCGACCAGCGCGCTGGCGTCGAGGTACAGCGTCATTCGCGAACCGTCATCTGCGCGCCGTCATCCGCGAACGTCATCCGCGAATTTCGCGCAGCAGTCGGTCGAGCCGGGTGGTGCCCCACACCGTGATCGTTGCGTCGTTCGGCCGGCCGCGGCGACGAGGGGCGATGAGCAGCCCCTGCGCGACGAGTTCGTCCAGCGACCGTTCGACGGCGGCGCTCGTCAGCGGTCCGAGTTGGGCGACAGGCCGTCCGCCGACGGTGACGACGGTTCGCTGTCCCGCCTCGGCGCGCCGCACAACTGCTGCTGCACTCGCGCGCAATTCGCGAATGCCGATTCGATCCACGACGCTGAGCGTACACATGTGTACACGGCGGAAGTTGCCCGAAGCCGACACCGTGGCCGAGAATCTCTCTCATGAACTTTGCCTTCACTGAAGAACAAGAAGAACTGCGCAAGACCGTCAAGGCCTTCCTCGACAGCAAGTCTCCGGAATCGGCAGTGCGCGAGCAGATGGAGACCGAGAACGGTTTCGACCCCGCTGTCTGGAGCCAGATGGGCGAGCAGCTCGGCCTGCAGGGCCTCGTCGTCCCCGAAGAGTTCGGCGGCAGTGGCTACAGCTACGTCGAGCTCGGCATCGTGCTCGAAGAGATGGGCCGCAGCCTGCTCTGCGCACCGTTCTTCAGCACCGTCGTGCTGGCCGCCAACACGCTGATCCACAGTGGTGACGAAGCCGCCAAGAAGGCCCACCTGCCGGGCATCGCCAGCGGCGAGACCATCGCGACACTGGCCTTCACCGAGCCGAGTGGCAAGTGGGACGAAGCCGGAATCACGCTGCCCGCGACGAAGACCGGCGACGGCTACACACTGACCGGCACGAAGATGTTCGTGATCGACGGCAACACGGCCAACCTGATCATCGTCGCCGCTCGCACCGAGAACGGCGTCAGTCTGTTCACGGTCGATGGCGCCGATTCGACCATCACCCGAACCAACCTGTCGACGATGGACCAGACTCGCAAGCAGAGCAAGCTCGAGTTCGCGGGCACGCCCGCCACCTTGATCGGTACCGAAGGCAAGGGCTGGGATGTGTTGTCGACGGTGCTCGACCTCGCCGCCGTCGGCCTTGCCGCGGAGCAGGTCGGTGGTGCCCAGAAGGTGCTCGACATGGCCGTCGAGTACGCCAAGGTCCGCGTTCAGTTCGGTCGCCCGATCGGTTCGTTCCAGGCAATCAAGCACAAGTGCGCCGACATGCTGCTCGAGGTCGAGTCGGCCAAGTCCGCTGCCTACTACGGCATGTGGTGCGCCTCGGAGATGAACGACGAGCTGCCGTCGGTTGCCTCGCTCGCCAAGGCCTATTGCTCGGAGGCCTACTTCCACGCGACGGCCGAGAACATCCAGATCCACGGCGGCATCGGCTTCACCTGGGAACACCCGGCGCACCTGTACTTCAAGCGCGCCAAGAGCAGCGAGCTGCTGTTCGGCGACCCGACGTATCACCGCGAGTTGCTCGCTCAGCGCATCGGCATCTGAGCGCACAGCGCCACGCGGCTGCTTGCATCGCGTCGCGACAATCAGGGAACAACTCGATCAGCGTGATCGTCGTACACTCCACCGAGTGCCGACGATCACGCTGATCTTCATTCTGCTTGCGGCGGCTTTCACCTTCGCGCTGGCAGCCGTGGTGGTCGGCCGAGAGGCTCACCGTCTCGACGCGCTGTCGCCCCGCGTCGTCTACGTCGAGGAAGAGGCGCTGTCGTTCGTCGCCGAGCGTCTTCCGGTCGACACCCAGGGTCGCCTGACACTGGACGACCTGCGCGCTCTGCTCACCTATCACCTGCGCTGGCTGAACGAGAAGGGCCTGCAACCCGACCAGGTCATCGACCGGCCCCAGGACATCGACGACGAGGTCGTCGTCGAAGGCGACAGCCTGACGGCGTTCCTGCTGGGCGAGGCGGAAAAGAACGGTGTCGAGATCCTCGACGACGTCGACGTGGTTTGTGTGGTCGACGCTCATCAGGAGTACTTCGACGCGATCGGTGCGGTTGGCCCACTGGCGATGGAACTCGGCGACTAGCGCTGCGAATGCCTCTGCGACTGGGTAACTTGGCGCGATGGAGCGACCCCCACGGTTCGAGCACACGCGGTATCTCGGCGACAAGCGTACGCAGCTCGTCTACGACCTCGATACGTGGACAGAGCCGGCGATCATCGCCGAGATCGTGGCGTCCGATGTCGGTGCGTCCTTCGGCCCGGACACCGTGGTCGAAGCCCGCAACCGGGGGTACACGCTGGCCAAGCCAGGATCTCACCGGATCCTGCGCAAGCCGCGTGCCTGACTTGCTCTCGCGCCGGTCGATGTGAAGACCACGTTCCTGTCCGGCGGGCAGGCTGTTGCAACATACATGGCACGTCCGCAGGGGCGAACCGACGCGTTGCCCGGGCTGATCCTGTGTCACGGTTTTCCGGTCGGCCCGATCGATGCGCGCCATTCTGGCGGCACGTTCCCGGAGCTGATCGATCGCGCCGCGAACGAGCTCGGTTGGGCGGCGATGACGTTCACCTTTCGTGGTTGCGGCGACAGTGCCGGCGATTTCTCGCTGCAGTCATGGGTCGACGATCTGCGCTCGGCGATCGATTACCTCATCGCCGAAGCCGAGCCGCTCGGAATCTGGTTGGTCGGCACGAACACCGGCGGCTCGATCGCGATCTGTGTCGCCGCCGACGATCCGCGAGTGCGAGGTGCCGCGCTGTTGGCGCCACGCGCCGACTTCGATGACTGGGCGGCACAACCGCGGCGGTTTCTCGAGCACGCACGGGAGATCGGCGCGATTCGAACCCCTGGCTACCCGTCGAGCTTCGACGAGTGGAGCCGCGAGCTCCGTCGCTTTCGGCCGGTGGACGCGGCTCGTCGATTCGCCCCGCGGCCCTTACTGGTCATGCACGGCGATGACGACGAGAGTGTCCCGGTGGCCGATGCTCGCGTGCTGGCTCAGGCTCATGGCAACGCCGAGTTGCGGCTGCTCGAGGGTGCCGGCCACCGCCTGCGCCACGATCCGCGAGCCGTTGCGATCCTGCTCGGCTGGCTCGACCGGCAGCGGATCACCGAAGCAAGCTGACGGTCAGTCGAGAGTGCGGTACGTCTCGGCGCTGAAGTTCGGCGTCTGGCCTTCGGCAAACCCGAACAGCGATTCCTCTTCGAAGCTGCGAACCGCCGTTGGCAGTTGACGGCGGGCAACAAGGACGGACGGCAAGCCGACGAGGGCACGCCCGATCGAGCGCAACCGCTGAGCACGATATGGCCCGGTGATCACGCCCTTGGTGTGCACGACCAGACGCTGGCCCCACGCCGCCGCGGCACGCCGAGCGGTGAAGTTCTTGGCGACGCACAGCAACAGATTGCGTTGGACGAGTTCGTAGCGTGCAGCTTCACCGAGGAGTCGAGTCGAAGCGGCGTGTTGATGCATGACCACAGCGTCGATCGCGGCGAGCGTGACGAACCCGGCGCGCCGTGAGCGGAGTCCCCAGTCGATGTCCTCGTAGTAGAGCCGGTACCGCTCGTCGATCGCTCCGACGGTCGCGCTGTCGAAGGCGTCGGGACGGAACAGAGCGGCGCCGAAGCACGGTCCGAGGACCTCGTCGCCGTTGCCGACCTGCCCGGTCCAGGTCTG
>JAYTOM010000199.1:0-32557 GCA_043747765.1 Actinomycetota bacterium | reverse complement strand
AGCAGTGACAGCGACATCGACGACGGCCGGCTTTTTCGGTCGCCTGTTCACCCACTTCGACATCGGACGGCCGGCGATCCTCGTTGCGATGACCGTGATCGTCATGTCCTTCTGGCTGGACCCTGGACAACGGATGTCGATCAGGTCCTGGTTCGGGCGTGGACTGATCGTGGTGTATCTCCTGTGGGGCGCCGCCGTCATCGCCGCCGTTGCGTCACTGCACCCGACCATCGGCGGCCGCCAACTGTTGATGACGCTGTTGATCTTTCGTTCCGTGCACGCGGGCCCGATCATCGAAGGGCTCGGCATCGGGCCGCTCGTCCTCGAGCTCGTTCTCGTCGGTGTTCTTGCTCCGTTCATCACCCGACTGATCATGTCCGGTCGTCGTGTTGGTCGGTTCGCACTCGATGGCTACAGCGTCGCTGCGTTGTTGGTCGCAGCGGGACTCGTCGTGCGACTCGCCCTCATCGCCGCCGATCACCGCGGCGCGACAGGCCCGCTGAGCACGCTTCCAGCCGACCTCGACGTGGTGGGCGCCGGTGTTGCCATCGCAGTCTGGCTGTCACGGCGTGGTGACCGGACCTCGACGGAACCCATCACCGGACGGTTCTCCGTTGGCGTTCTGGCGGCTGCGACCGCTGTCGTCGCGTTCGTCGTGTCGGTGATCGCGATCCGCCAGCCGCTGTTCCCCGGCACCGGGAGCGCCGTTGCCCAGTACCTGCAGAGCGTCCTCGGTGCGTTGGTCGCAGGCGCGGTCGTGCTCGCCGTCACGGCGTACGAGCCGCGCGGGTGGCAGCGCACCTCATGGTGGCTGGCGCTGATGTTCCCCGGGTTACTGCTCTTCCACGACATCGGGTTCGTCGTTGTTGCCCGACAGTACGTGGAACGGGTGACGAATGGTCTCGCCGGTGTCCATCTCGACGGCGCAGCGTTTCCGCCCTTCCTCTGGGCACTCGTCGTGTCGACCGGGATTGGCCTCGTCATTGCTGCTCTGATCCTGCGTCCTCTGTGGGTCCTGTTCGGTCGACGTTCGACGTCGGACGTCGGCTGGTACCCGTTGACCGCCGTTGGCGTCGTCGCTCTCGGCTTCGTCTGGCGGGTGATCGCGCTCCTGACGATCGCGCCGGCTCGGGTCGATGGAGGTGACCCGCTCTTCTACCATACGACGGCGAACGTGCTCGCCGCCGGTCGCGGTTTTCCGGAGCCTCTGCACTGGATCGCCTACGGGCAAGAGGTCAAGAGTGCGTTCCATGGTCCGCTGTTCCCGGTCGTGCTCTCGTTCTTCTCACGTCTCGGCGGAACGACGTACTTCGATCACCGGATGGTCGCGGCATTGCTCGGCACGTTGGTCGTGTTCGCGGTCGTGCTCGTCGGCAGGTACCTCGGCGGTCAGCGCGTCGCGATCATCGCTGGACTGATCGCCTCGTTCTACCCCAACCTGTGGCTGATCGACGGCGTGCTCTTCCCCGAGGGGCTGATGGCCGCGTTGGTCACGTTGACGATCCTGGCGGCGTACAAGTGGAACGACAAGCCAAGCTGGAAGTTGGCGGCGACGCTCGGCGTTCTCGTCGCCCTCACTGCGCTGACACGCGGCGAAGGCATCTTCTTGATGGTGCTCCTCGTCCTGCCGTTGATGATCAGAAAAACGTCGTTGGTCACCAAGGTTCGGCTGAAGCAATTCGGTGTTGCCTGTGGGGCGTGCCTCGTGGTGCTCGCGCCGTGGATGATCCGCAACATCACGACGTTCAAGGAGTTCGTGCCACTGTCCACGAACGGCAACGAGGTGCTCGTCTACGCGAATTGCGACGAGGCTTACAACGGCAAGTTCATCGGCTTCTGGTTCTTCGACTGCCAACAGCGGATCCGTGACTCCGTCGGCGAGCCGGCGGGTGACGAATCGCAGAAGGCGAAGTACTGGCGCGATATCGGCGTCACGTACGCCAAGGACCACGCGAGCAAGTTGCCAGAGGTGGTCCTCGCCCGCGTCGGTCGCCAGTGGGACGTCTTCCGACCCTGGCAGAACGCAGAGTTCGCGCCGATCGAGGGACGAAACAAGAACGGCGCCCGCCTCGGGCTGATCTCGTACTACGCACTCGTTGCGTTCGGCATCAACGGTATCCGTCTGCTGCGCAAACGCAAAGTTGCGTTGCTGCCGTTGACGTCACAGCTCATCTCGGTCACCATCACCGCAGCAGCCGCATACGGAACTGTCCGATTCCGAGCCCCAGCCGAGCCGGTGATCTGTCTGTTGGCAGCAGTCGGTATCGCCCCGTTGTTCGACCGGGTCAGACGTCGTCTCCTCGTCCGGCCTGACGAAGATCCCCCGATCAGTGATGATGGCGCCTTCGTCCTCGGTGGACCAGCAGTACGTCACCGTTGGTCGTGGTCGACCTTCGCCGGTGCCGGTGTTGTTGCATTCGTCACGCTGTTGCCGGTCCGTGGCATGTACCACTCCACGGGCGGCACGATGGAAGAGGGCTTCATGCTCTCGTTCCCGGAACGGATCCTCAAGGGTGCCGTGCCCAACGTCGACTTCCTGCACCTCTATGGTCCGGGAGCGCTCGACGTCCTCGCCGGCTGGTACAAGGTCTTCGGCGTCACACTGCAGGCCGAGCGCACGTTCGGTCTGCTCCAGCACATTGCGATCATCGCTGCCTTGTACGTACTCGCACGAGCATGGGGGCGGGGTGCGGCGTGTGTGACGACGGTGATGTCGGTTTTCCTGATCCTGACGCCGATCGGCCTGACAGCGATGGCATGGAACGGCGGCGTCGCACTTGGTCTGTGGAGCGTCGTTTTCGCAGTCAGATCGCGCAACGTGATCAGCGCCAAGACGTCAGCGAGGATGCTGCTCGGCTCAGGCCTGCTGGCAGGCCTCACCCTGACATATCGGCCCGATCTGATCGTCGCTCTGGTCCTCGTCCATCTGTTCTTGCTCTGGCGGCGTTTCGGCGGCCGCAAGAACAGCTGGCGGCAGTTCATCATCGGCGGTTTCGTCGGTCTGCTCCCGATGACGATCCACGTGCTTCGGATCGGCATGGGGACCGCGATCCGGACAATGGTCCTCGACCCCGTGTTCAAGCTCCGCCCCGGGCGCGCCCTGCCGCGTCCGCCGAGCTGGGGACATCTCGACGGCGCACTCCAAGCCATTGCCGAAACGGTCCCACCATGGTGGAGATTCCCCGCTCTTGGCGCTGACCACCAATTGTTCCTCTGGTTCTTCGCCGTGCCGGTGTTCAGCCTGCTGGTTGCTGCAACCGGCCTGTGGCTGGTGCGGTACACCAAGGGGTCTCCTCGTTCGGTCACCCTTGCCGCAGCAGGCTTGTTCTCGGTCGGCATGCTCCCGCAGGCCTTCCAACGTCCCGATTCGACGCACCTTGCATGGGTTGCCTGCGTCTCGTGGCCGCTGCTCGTGCCGACCATCATCGAACTCGTCCGGATGCGCGCACCACGCGCTCACCCCCGACTGCGACTCACGATCGCGGGAGGGTTCGTCGCTGCTTTGATGTTCGTCGTCTGTCCGTTCTTCACGTACCGCACGTATGTGCTGTACGCGCGTGTCAGCGTCGGGAGCCTGCCGTCGGCGTACGAGGTGAGGCGTGACAACCGGGTCTTCTACATGGGTGACCTCCCGCCCGCAAAAGCCACGCAGGGCGTGATCGACACGCTCAGTGCATTGTCGAAGCGGGGCGAACGGCTGCTCGTCGGACCTGTCGATCTACGCCGGACATGGTATTCGGACACGTTTTTCTACTACCTGTTCCCGGAACTCCCGCCGGCGACGCAGTTCATGGAGATGGATCCGGGTATCGCCAATGCCGAAGGTTCGCCGTTGGCTGGCGAGGTGGCCAGCGCCGACTGGGTGCTCCTGACGTCGTTCTGGGCAGGCTGGCGCGAACCGAACACCGCCATGGACTACGGCTCGGACGCACCCAACCAGGTCGTCGACAGCCAGTTCTGTCTTGTCCAGAGCTACGAGAACGGGCTTGTCGAGCTGTATCACAAATGCAGCGAGTCACTGCCCGTACCGATGTCGCCACCGGCGTCGGAGGGTGGGCCGCCGGTCTTCATCGGCGGAACCGGAACTCCGGATATCAGCGTGGCCCCCGTCGTCGCCCCGTAGTCGACCGGGGAGTCGCCCGATGGTCGCCCCGGCAGACGGTCAGGACTGAGCCGGCACCCCTCGACGCACCAGCATGCGGGCCAAGCGGCGGACCCACCCCATGGACGCGAGCAACGATGCCGCACCGATCACCACGACTGGCTCGATCGGTGCCCGCAGTCGGTGCGCACCGTAGAACATCACGGTCACGACCAAGACGGTGATCGCCGGAACAACCAACACATACCGGACTCCCCGGCGCAGCCTCCATATCCCGATCGCTGCGATCGGGGCCAGGAACCACCACGCGACGATGCCGGCCCAGATTCCCCACCCGGGCCGCTCTTCACCTTCATCGCCGTGAACGAGGTTGCTCAGCCCGAACAGGTCAGCGGCACGCAGCACCCGAGCGGCGGCGACGGCCGGAAGTCGTGAGCGATGGGCATTGGCGTAGCTGAACGCTTCGTGACGGCGACGAATGCTGCGCGCTGCTGTGTTCTCGTCGGCTGGCGGATTTGCCTCGATCAGACAGTTCAACGACCACCCACCGAGGCCCGCTCCGTAGTACGCGTCAGGACAGTTCGCACCCAGCCATGTCGTGCCCTCGTTGGTGCTCATCAGCACGACGGTGTCGAAACGGCTCGTGTTGAACACGATCCACGGCAAGACGGTGATGCCGGTCGTGGCCAACACAATGGCGCCCGTCTTCAACCAGCGGAGCAGGTCGTGGGTCCGGTAGCCGACGAGCGCGAGGAGCGGGGCGAACATCAGCACCTCGCTACGCGCGTGACCCGCCACGCCGATCGCCACCCCGAGGACGAGCGCCGAACGGTAGTCGAACCGCTCGCGGTGGCGAAGCGCGAGCAGGACCACGATGACAACGGCCAGCAACAGCAGGCTCTCCGACATGATCAGTCCGTCGCTGAGCCAGATGTTCGGATACGCGGCGGCGATCGTTGCGGTGAGGACTCCGACGACCCGGCCACCGATCCGCCGTCCGAGCGTTGCGATCAATGGGATCAGGGCGATCCCGATCACCGTCATCGTCGCTCGTTGCCAGAACTCGGGATTCGGGAGCAGGCTGGCCGGCGTGATCACGATCGATGTCAGCGGGGGATGTTCAGCGCCCGGGTGAACACCCCAGTACTGGAATGCGGCGCCACCGGCCTCTTTGAACCAATGACCGCGGGCGTTGTTGTACGCCTGGATGCTGTAGTAGAGCGAGTCGTTCAACTTCAGCGGGACGTGCCACTTCGAGATCAGGACGATGATCCGCCACGTGCCGCCGACGAGCAATGCAAACCCGATGCCTCGACGGTAGAGCCGGTTGCGAGTCACCTCGTCGACATCGTTGGTCCCGAGGTCCATTTGTCGAAACCTTAGTCGTCACCTCACTCTCGACGAGCGGTCGCGCCCAGCCGCGTGCACACAGCGCGTTGACAAATGCTTGAACGTCAAACTACCTTGACGAGATGAGCAGTCCGCGCGAGTTGTGGCAGCAGGCATTCGATGCGTCGAAGACACGCACGGCGGACTATTCGACGATGTCCGGTATTCCCCTGGACGCCGTGTACGGGCCCGACGAGGGCGAGTTCCCCGGACAGTATCCGTACACGCGTGGGCCCTATGCGTCGATGTACCGGTCGAAGTTGTGGACGATGCGAATGTTCGCCGGCTTCGGCACCGCAGAGGACACCAACTGGCGGTTCAAGGAGATCATCAGATCCGGCGGCGACGGGTTGTCGACTGCGTTCGACATGCCGACGCTGCTCGGTCTCGACAGCGACGACGAGATGTCGCTGGGCGAAGTCGGGCGCTGCGGCGTCGCGATCGACACTCAGGCCGACATGGAGGACCTGTACAGCGGCATCGATCTCGGTGCCACCACGACATCGATGACGATCAACTCCCCCGCCGCTGTGATCTTCGCGATGTTCGTCGCGCAAGCGGAGAAGGCAGGTGTCGCCCGCGCTCGGCTCGGTGGAACATTGCAGAACGACATCCTCAAGGAATACCAGGCCCAGAAAGAGTTCGTGTTCCCGCCGCGCCAGAGCATGCGGCTGGTGCGCGACACCGTTTTGTTCACCGCAGCGGAGATGCCGCGTTGGCACAGCATCTCGATCTCCGGCTACCACATCCGTGAAGCAGGTTCGACGGCCGCCGAGGAACTCGCGTTCACACTCGCCAACGGGTTCGCCTACGTCGAGCTCGCCGTCGCTGCCGGTTTGCCGATCGATGCATTCGCGCCCCGCTTGTCATTCTTCTTCAACGCGCACATCGACTTCTTCGAAGAGATCGCCAAGTACCGCGCTGCTCGTCGGATCTGGGCCAGGTGGATGCGCGAACGATACGGAGCGCAATCCGAACGGTCACTCCAGCTGCGGTTCCACACCCAGACCGCAGGCGTGTCGTTGACAGCGCAACAACCCGAGGTGAACATCGTCCGCACTGCGATCGAAGCGCTGGCCGGCGTCCTCGGCGGAACCCAGTCGCTGCACACCAACTCGATGGACGAGGCAATGGCCCTGCCGACCGAGAAGTCGGCGCGGATCGCGCTGCGTACGCAGCAGGTCATTGCCAACGAGACCAACGTCGCCCACGTCGCCGATCCGCTCGGCGGGTCGTATTACGTCGAAGCGCTCACCGACGAAATGGAACGTCAGGCCGAGGCGATCTTTGCCGAGCTCGCCGAATTCGGTGATGGGTCGATGCTCGAAGGGTGCATCCACGGCATCGAGGAGAACTGGTTCCAGGGTCGTATCGCCGATTCGGCATACGAGTTGGAGCGCAAGTTCAACCGCGGCGAACGGATCATCGTCGGTGTCAATCGGTTCACCGAGGGCAACGACGAGGCGCATACGATGGACATCCTGCAGATCACCAACGAGGACGAAGCGCGGCAGTTGAAGCGCCTGGACACCATCCGCCACTCCCGCTCGCAGGCGGCGGTCGATGTAGTCCTGCTCAAATTGGCGACAGAGGCCGATGATCCGGAGATCAACCTGATGCCGACGTTGATCGAAGCATCGAGCACATACGCCACCCTCGGTGAGATCATGAACACGATGGCCGGTGTCTTCGGTCGACATGTCGAGGTCCCGACGATATGAGCATCCACCGATGAGCGGCGAACGGATCCTCGTCGCCAAGGTCGGCCTCGATGGCCACGATCGCGGGATCAAGGTCATCGCCCGGATCCTGCGCGACGCCGGATACGAAGTGATCTACACGGGACTGTTCCAGACCCCCGAGAAAGTCGCGGCCACAGCTGTCGACGAGGACGTCGATGCCATCGGCCTGTCGATGCTCTCCGGGGCGCACATGACGCTCGCCCCGCTCGTCATCGACGCGGTCAGGCGACGAGGCGCTGACATCCCTGTTGTCGTCGGAGGAATCATCCCAGCCCAAGACATCGACGCCCTCAAGGCCGCTGGGGTCGCTGCGGTGATGACTCCCGGCGCACTCGCGGCCGACATCGTCGATGCGATGCGGGCCCTGTTCGACCCACAACCAGCCTGACCCTCGAGACTCTCTTCGTGTGGTGGGGTGTCAGGGGTGACGGCGGACGGTCTCTGTGTGAAGCGCGCGGATGACGCCCAATGCGGACGAGTCCCAGGTCAGGGTGTGCGCCCTGGCCAACGCCGCTTGCCCCATTCGCTCGCGAGCGGCATTGTCGGTCAGAAGCTCGGCCACGGCGTCACCCAGCGTCTCGACGGGCGCGAGGATGCCCGTCACACCGTCGACGACACTGCACCGATGCCCACTGATGTCGGTCGCAACGGCCGGGGTTCCGCACGCTGCCGCTTCGGTCAGGGTCAGACCCCAGCCCTCTGCCAGCGATGCGCTGGCGACGATCCAGGCGCGTTGGTAGAGCCGCAGCAGATCGTCGTTGGTCAATCGTCCGGCGAAGGTGATCCAGTCCTGTGCGTCGTTGGCCACGACCACCGCCATCAGACGCTCCAGTTCTGGACCTTCCCCGGCAATCACCAGCTGCATGTTCAGAACGCGGTCGTGAGCAACGATTGCGGCTTCGATCATCCGGTCGAAGCGCTTGACCGGGGCCAGACGGCCGACGGCAACGACGAGCGGGGCGTGCGACCGCTCGCCGCCGGGCTGGAAGAACGGTTCGACGCCATTGGGCACCGCGGTGACCTTGTGCGGTCGAAATCCGAGAGCGATCAGTTCGTCCCGAGTGGCGTCTGACGGTGTCAGCATCGTGGTGCGGCGATAGAAGGGAGGCGCCCATTTCGTCTCCATCATGGCGCCGATCCGAGCCAGCGGCTCGGGCAGGATCTGGCCCCACATCGGCCCATGCACGTGATGGAGGAAGCCGATGCGTGGCTTCCTGCACCACACCGGGCTCATGAACGGCACAGCATTCCAAATCTCGATCAGCGCGTCGTACGGACCCATCCGGTGGACGAATTCGGAGGCGACAGCGCGCGGGAAGACACTGATCCTGCTCCCCCGACGGATCACCCGGTATCCGCTGCGGTGCTCGGTTGCATCGAGCCCCTCGGCTGCGCTCGTCCTGTGCGTCACATCGAGGCCGGCCTGGGCGAACCGTCTCATGAATTCGTGCGCGTGTCGTTCCGACCCCCCGGCGTCGCGATCAGCGAAATCGCGCCACGCGAGCACGTGGACACGCCTGACCCCGCGCTGCGCCATGTCACCGGCAAAGTCGTCGAGCGTGAAGTCCGCAAAGGTCGGGTCCAACGGAACGGCACCATGTGGGAGTTCAGCGGTCATCATCGACCAGGGACCGCGCCTGCACAACCGTAGAGCATAAGGGTCGGGGATAGCATCGCTGTCTGATGCCGGCCGTCACAGAATTCCGAAATTTCTGGCATCGGCGGATGCAGATCCCCGTCGCCGGCAACGCGCTGGTGCTCGACGTCGGCAGCGGCGACAAGCCACACTGGCGCGCCGACGTGCTGCTCGATTGGTTGCCGGGCAAGGACAGCGCTGCCCAGCGCAGCGGTTACGAACGCGCGCGCGTGACCCGACCGCTTTTTCATGGCGATGCGGCGGCGATGCCGTTCGCCGACCAGGTCTTCGACTACGTGATCTGTTCCCATCTGCTCGAACACGTCCTCGATCCAGCGGGCGTGCTGGACGAGATGATGCGCGTCGCCAAGGCCGGATACATCGAAGTGCCGCAGGCCGCGAGCGCCAAGATCGTCGACTTCCCGACGCATCTGTGGTGGGTCCGACTGATCGATGGCGTGCTCGATTTCGAGCCGAAGAAGGCCCGCGCATTCGACTCGGAGATCGAGGACTACCTTCGCCGCAGTGGCCTCGAAACAAGCATCGAGCGGGTCCTCGACAGTCGGTTCGAACACCGAGTTGTCTCGCTGCGATGGACCCACCACATCGATTACAACGTGCGCGGACCGGTAGAGCAGGCAATGCTCGATCAAGCTGCCACGGCGTCGGTGGTCCACGGTGACACAACTGCACTGGTGGCAACGGCACTCACTGCAGCAGCATCGACGATCGACCGTCGTCGGCACCACAGAACAGTCACGTTCAACGAGATCGTCAAACCCGAGTTGCGGGTCGAGAACGACCACGTTCTGACGCCGCAGATCTATCGCGTTCGATCCTGAACTGTTGGATCCTGACCTGGATCCTGACCTGGCGAATCCCGGGCGGTCAGCCCAATGGCAATTTGCGGAAGATCGGGCCCGGCACGTGCCGCAGGACCATGAACACGTACCGCAGGATTGCAGGAGCCCACACGGTCCGGCGCCCCGAACGCAGACCGGCGACGGTCACCGCGGCGACGGCTGCCGGAGTTGAAGCGAACGGCGCAGCTTTCATCCCGGCTGTCATGGCCGAGTGGACGAAACCTGGACGCACGATCAGAACCTTCGCCCCGGTACCTTCGAGCGAGTCGCCGAGCCCCTGCGCGAAACCGTCGAGCCCGGCCTTCGAAGAGCCGTAGACGAAGTTCGACGCACGCACCCGTTCGCCGGCGACGCTCGACAACACCACGAGGCAACCGTGGCCCTGCTGGCGCAGGCGAGCCGCCACGGCGAGACCAACGCTGACCGAGCCTGTGTAATTGATCGTCACGGCCTCCGCTGCGGCAGCAGGATCAGTGTCAAAGTCACTTTGCTCGCCGAGGACGCCGAACGCCATGATGACGACGTCGATGTCGCCGATCTCGGCCGCGAGGTCGTGGATCAACGTCGAATGAGCCGCTGTGTCGACGGCGTCGAACGCAATGGTGCGGACGTGCACTCCGCCGCTCCCGAACTCGGCAACCGATTCGGCAGCATCGTTAGGGTTGCGGCAGGCCAGAACGACGGTGCGCAACGTCGGACTGACCAGGGCTCGAACGATGGCCAAACCAATCTCGCTGGTCCCGCCGAGCAGGACAACGGTCTGTGGTTCGCCGAATGAATTCTGCATGATTGGCTCCGATGGAACGAGGGGTGTAGGGACAACGAATGATGGAAACGTGGCGGTCAGTCGATCAGACCGAGGCGCCGGCCGAGATCGCTCTGCCAGACCCCGTCCGGATCGACGCTGTTGCGGATCGCCTGCCATTCAGCGAGACGTGGATAACCCTGCCTGATCGCTTCTGGTGTGGTGTGGGAATCCTTGGCCATGTAGTGGCGGCCGCCGGCATCGAGGACCACACCGTCCAAATCGTGCAACATCGCACTGAGACCCTTGGTGCCTGCCGGAATGTCGAGTGTCAGCGTCCAACCGGGTGCCGGGAAGCTGAGAGGCGCTGCATTGCCTGCACCGAAACGTTTGAGCACGGTGACAAAGCTGGCTGCGCCCGACGCTGCGAGCCGTTCGATCACTTCGCGAAGTGCGTGCTCCTGGCCGAAGGGGACGAGGATCTGATACTGGACAAAACCGTGAGGTCCGTACATCAAGTTCCATGCGCCGATCATGTCGAGCGGATGGAAGTACTCGGGAATGGTCTGGATCTCGTTGGATCGCAACTTCGGCGCCTTGCGGAACCACATCTCGTTGAAGACCTTGATCGTCGTCCGGTTCATCGCGCTCATCGGAACGATCGGCGGAACGCTGACGATGATGCCGGCGTCGTAGTCAAGTGGATCGGCGCGCTCACGAGCCGGGAGGTCAGCAACTCTGGCGTGATCTCCGCGCGAGAGGATGCTTCGCCCGAGATGCCGACCCTTGGCCATCAGGTCGATCCAGGCAACGGCATATCGGTAGCGGTCATCGCCCTCGTCCATCAAGTTCATCACCTGTTCGAGGTCGTCGGCCCGAACAGTGTCGACGATGCAACGACTGGTCTCGATCGGCCAAACGTGAATCGTCGCCTCGACAACGACGCCGGTCAACCCCATTCCGCCGACGGTGGCCCAGAATAGTTCGGGACGCTCAGTCGGGCTGACGGCTACGACGCTGCCATCGGCGAGGAGCATTTTCATCTGGCGGACGTGGCTGCCGAACGATCCGTCGACGTGATGGTTCTTGCCGTGAATGTCGCTCGCAATCGCGCCACCGATCGTGATGAAACGTGTGCCGGCAGTGACGGGGACGAAGTAACCGCGGGGCACGATCACACGCAGCAGATCATCCACCGTCACGCCGGCACCTACGGTGATCGCTTCACTGGCCTCGTCGAACACGACGTTCTGGGCCGAACCGGCCAGTCGCAGTACGACGCCGCCGCCGTTCTGGGCGGCATCACCGTACGAACGACCGAGCCCGCGCGCGAGCGCGCCGCGGTCCGATCGACGAAGCGCCTCAGCGACCGTCTCGGCCACGGTCTCGGTCGTCACCGGTACCACGCATGCGCCGCTCGGCGACGTGCGACCCCACCCGGTCAAGGTCGTGTACTGCGACGACATCAGTACGGCCACTCGGGCTCCGGACGGCCGAGCATCTTCAACAGCTTGCCGAACTTGATCGTCAACAGGACCTTCAACCCGATGTTCTTGGCGAACCACGGAAGCTGCGCCATTTGATGCAGCGCGTTGAGGATCCGACTTCGCCAACTGCCGTCGAGGTCGGCGTGGTAGATCGTCATCGAGCGTGCTCGTCCGACATATCGGAAACGCCTGCCGAACATCAGTTCACGCACGATCGCAAGCGTGACACCGATCGACGAGAACGAATCATGGATCAACAACGTCCCACCGTTGCGAACCCGTTCGCCCCATTCGTCGATGTCCTGGCGCGCTGGCCCGAATCGATGGGCACCGTCGATGTAGAGCACGGCGATGTCGCCGGCGACGTCCGTGTGGGCTGCGTCACTCATCGCCCGGATATGACGAACACGAGAGGCGACCCCAGCGTTGGCCAAGTTCTCGTTGAAGACGTCGTGATCGTGGGCCGCTTCGTCGACGAATCCGTCGATCTCCTGCGGGCCACGGTCGTTGCCGGCGTGCGGATCGATCGCGATGATCGACACGCCGTCCACCGCTGCACACGCAAGGACGATTGTGCTTCGCCCGCGGAAACTTCCGATTTCCACGATCTGGTCACCCGCATGACACGCGGCCGCTGCGGCATACAGCGCTTGCGCCTGATCTGGCGACATCCAGCCGTCGACGCGCTCGACAGCTTGCAGAACGTCCAAGAACTGCTGAGTCATGAGACATACACCCCTGTTGCGAAAATGATGACCCACACCACGCCGAGGATCTGGAGCGTTCTGTCGGCGGCGAAGATCTCTTCAGGCGCAGCGCCGTGGCCCTGTTCGAGAATGAGCAGGTACCGCAGCAACGCAGTCAGCATCGGCACGATGGACAGCTGATAGAAGATCAATGCGTGCGAATGGCCGGCGACGCCGCTGAGACCAAGCGTCGAGGTTCCGGACGACGTTGCGATCAGATTCTTGGCACCTCCGACGGCGCGCACGAGCTTACCCTCGAACGCCCATACGCAATACGCGACCAACGTTGCGCAACAACTCACGGACAGCACGATCCGCAGGAACCCAAGCGAGTAGTCCTCGAGGGTGGCTCGCGCACTGGTCGGTCCGTCGCCGAGTTCGCGCAACTCCGCGTAACGCTTGCCGGTGACGATGAACAAGGAGCCGAAGCTCGTACAGAGCACGAACCACGAGCTCATCGGCACGTTGGTGGCTGTGGCCCCGGCGATCGCGCGGACCACGAATCCAGCGGCGACGGCAACCAGATCGACGACTGCGATGTGCTTGAGAACCACGGTGTACATGGTCGTCACCAGCACATAGACGATGCAGGCGACACCAGCCTGCCACCTCGTCGTGAAGGCCAGCGCAGGACCCAGTGCGAGGAGCAAGCTGCCGACGACCTTGGCCACACCGAGTGGGACCACGCCGCTGGCGATCGGTCGAAAGCGCTTGCGAGCATGGACCCGGTCGGCTTCGACATCGAGGATGTCGTTCCAGTAGTAGGTGCCGGCACTGGCCAGGCAGAACGCGATGAAGATGATCACCGTTCGGAGCAGAGCCTTCTCGTGCGTCAGAACGCCAGCCGCACCTGGCGCGGCGAAAACGAGCACATTCTTGGCCCACTGCTTCGGGCGGGCCTCCTTCAACAAGCCTTTGATCATCACGAGCCTCCCGGTGCGGCAGAGATGACGACACCCTTGACGAGGAACCGGTGGTCGGCCGCAGCCAACATTTCGCGGTCACCTGCACTGTCGCCGTATGCCCACACTCGTGCGCCACGCAATTCCTGCTGATCCATCCACGCGTGCAGGCGCCTGACCTTCTCCGGTCCACGACAGTTTTCACCGACCATCGCTCCGGTGTATCTGCCGTCGTCGCCGAGGACCGCCTCGGTGCACAACACGTCATCGACGCCGAGCAGTTTGCCGAGCGGATGCAGATAGGACCCGAGCGAGGCAGAGACGAGAACAACGTGGTGCCCCTGCGCTGTGTGCCAGGCGAGTCGACCAGCAGTATCCGGACGAAGCCATTCACGGTGAACCGTGCGCGCGAATTCCGTTCCCAAGCCCTCGACAGTCGCAGCGGTCCGCCCCGCATACGCCGCGCGCATCGCAACAGCCTTGAACCGGTCACGGTCGCGCCGGACGAGCGCGTTCGTGATCGCCGCCGGACGCAACGCAACACCACCTGCGAGTCGGGCTCGTCCAGCAATTTGCTGCAGGAACGGCACCACGCAGTCACGAGTCGTCAGCGTTCCATCGACATCGAACGCGACGACGACCTCGTCGTGGCTCTCTGCGCTCACATCATCTGCGCTTGTTCCATTCGCGCTCATCATTCGCGCATCGATTCGAGGACCGACCAGAACTCCGGCCAACTCTTGGAAACGACATCAGGGTCGTGAACCCGCATCCCGTGCAACCGCAGTCCGAGGATCGCGAACGACATCGCGAGGCGATGATCGTGATGCGTTTCCATCGCCGCACCGGCGACGAATCCTGGCTCGATCCGGATGCCATCGGGGAGAACCACAGCGTCGATGCCGCACTTGCGCAATTCTGCGGAGAGGTCGCCGAGTCGGTCGCTCTCCTTGGCGCGGATGAAGCCCACACCCGTGATCTCGGTGGCGGTGCAAGCGAACGGTGCGATGATGGCCATCGTCGGCACGAGGTCGGACATATCGGACATGTCGAGAGTGAGGCCTGTCAGCGATCCCTTGCAGTCGACCGTCGTCCCGGTGGCGTCACGCAGTACCGAGCAACCCATCGCGGCGAGAACATCTGCGAAACCGGCGTCGCCCTGGATGGCATCGGGGCAGAGGCCTTCGACCCGAACCACGCCACCGCAGATCGCGGCGGCAGCGAGCGGATAGCTGGCCGAACTGGCGTCCGGCTCGATCGCGTACTCACATCCGATGTAACGGCCGGCGGGAACGACAACGCTGTCGTCACCGATCTCGACGCCGCTGACCCCGAACGAGTCCATCACAGCGGCCGTGACGTCGAGGTACGGCCGGGACACCAACGGCGTGGTCAGTTCGATCTCGAGCCCACCCGGCAGATACGGCGCGATCAACATCAGGGCGGTGATGTATTGACTACTGATGTCGCCACGAATGCCGACGTGCATCGGTCCGGACGACGATGATGATGATGACGATGACGATGACGATGACGATGACGACCGGCCTTCGACGGTGATCGGCAGGTGACCCCACGTTTCGCCGGCAACGATGCCGGCATCGAGAGCGACCAGCGCGTCGTGCAGCGGTGCCATCGGGCGGGTGCGTAACGGTGGCAGACCGTCGATCTCGTAGTGGCCGGTACCGAGTGCGCACAACGCGGTGACGAACCTCGACGTGGTGCCCGCTAGTTGCGCCGACATCAGCAGCGGACCGCTGTGTAGCGAGCCACCCGTCCCGTGGACTCGCACGATCGACTCGTCGTGCGGATCCGTACCGACGCCGGCACCCAGTAGAGCAATGCAACCGAGCATCGCCGCCGTGTCATCGCCCCCCGGAACATTCGTGAGCACGGTCGGTCCGTCAGCCAACGTCGCACACACGAGAGCGCGGTTGGCGATGCTCTTGCTCCCCGGAACCCGGACGACGGCAGCGAGCGGATGATGCAACGGTTGTACGTGGTACACCGCGCTCGATCGGTCGATCATCAGTCCAGCCGCTGCACAGCGGGACGGAAACCTCGTGCCAGTAGCCCACCGCGGAAAAGATCCACTGCCAACGCATCGATCAGAACAATGGCGACTCCTCGGTTGCCTTCGACGCTGTGCACGACCTCGAAGCTGGAGATGTTGACACCCAGTTCTGCTGCCAGCGTGAACACCTCAGCTGCAGCGCCGGTTCGGTCGGGAATCGGAATGCGTACTTCGGCGAGTTCGCTCGGCTGGGTTCCTCGGGTCGGAAGGTTGACGCGCGCTTCTCGCGCATGTTGCAACCGTCCGTACAGTGCTGCGCGGTCATCGTCGCGAACGATTTCACGCATTCGTTGCAGGCCATCGATCAGCCCGTCGAGACCACCGAGGATCGCGTCGCGATTCTCGGCGCAGATGTCCAACCAGATGCCGGGATGTCCGCTGGCGATCCGTGTCATATCGCGAAAGCCGCCGGCTGCCAGGCGGAGCAGAGCGGCATGCTCCTCGGCGCGGTCCGACGCCAAGCCCATCAGCGTTGCGGCAGCGAGATGGGGAACATGGCTGACGACAGCAACCACCTGGTCGTGGCGGTCAGGGGGCAATGCCACGACATCGGCACCCAATTCGGCAACGATCGCCGCAGTCGTCGCAAAGGTCTCGTCGGCGGTTGTCGGCATCGGCGTGAGCACCCAAACGGCCCCCGTGAACATCGTCGGGTCTGCACCGTCCAGACCTTCGAGTTCACTTCCGGCCATCGGATGCCCCCCGACGAAACGGGGGTCGTCGATCGCGGCCACGATCGCACCCTTGACGCTGCCGACATCGGTCACGATGCCCCTGGTCTCGACCAGTGCTCGCTTGACCTGGTCGGCCACCGAAAGGACGGGCGTGGCCACGAACGTGATCTCCGCCCGTTCGTCGATTCCCTGGTCGTCGAGTACGCCGAGGCCGAGCGCCCGATCGATGCGCGCCTGATCGTGATCATCGCCGCAGACATGCCAGCCGCGCTCGCGTAGGGCCAGGCCGATCGACCCACCGATCAGGCCGAGGCCGATGACGTTCGCGCGTCGCTGAGTGATCACGGGCGACGATCGTAGCTGCGCGGAGTGCCCGCAACAGCTTCAGCCAACTGACGCACTTCCTCCTGCGCAAGGGCACGCCACTCGCCGGGACCGAGAGTCGCATCGCGCAATGGACCGATTCGGACGCGCACCAGACGCCGCACAGGGAAACCAATGGCCTCGCACATCCGCCGAACCTGGCGGTTCCGACCCTCGTGGATCGTGATTCGCAACAGCCCCGGGCTGATCTGGCTGGCCCGCGCCGGCGCCGTCATGCCATCGTCCAGTTCGATGCCCTCGCGGAGTCGGCGCAGGAGATTGTTTGGTATGTTGCCGTCGACCGAGGCGAGGTACTCCTTGTCGACACCGTGACTCGGATGGCTGATCAGATTGGCCAGAACGCCGTCGTTGGTGAGCAACAGCAGGCCCTCGGTGTCGGCGTCGAGCCGACCGACAGAGAACACTCTCGGTTCGTCCGGTACCAACTCGATCACCGTCGGGCGACCCTGCGGATCGGACGCAGTGGTGATCACACCCGACGGCTTGTTGAGCAGGTAGTAGACGATGTCGGGACGAAGCCCGATGGGGACACCGTCGACATCCACGGTGTCGGTGTCTGTCTCGACTCGGCGACCGAGCACGGCAACCTCGCCGTTGACCATGACTCGCCCAGCGGCGATCAGATCTTCACAGACTCGCCGACTTCCCCAGCCGCGCAAGGCGAGTACCTTCTGCAAGCGTTCGCCTGTGGCCACGGCGCGCTGGTCGGCCCATTGTTCCCAGAGCGGCTTCTCCACCGGCTTGTCCGCTGGCCGTTGGAACGATTCTTCGATTGGTCGGCCGCCATCGTCCGGGATGTGTTGCGCCGACCGTGTGGACACGTGCCGACGCGACCGAACTGTCATGACCGCTGATCCTGGTCGGGAAGAAGCGGGGTGTTCGCGCGCAACTGTTTCGGGTCAGCGTTCGGTGCCCGCAGGCCATACTCGAGGGCCTCGACCACCTCCGCCCCCGGAACGAACTCGGCAAGTGCCGGAAGATCGGACAACGAGTTCAGACCGAGCTTCTCGAGGAACTGCGGCGTGGTTCCGAAGAGGGCCGCCTGTCCGGGACCTGGATCGATGGCCACTTGGGCCACGTAACCGCGGGCGGCCAGTGTGCGCAGAACGCCATCCGGATCAACCCCGCGGATCGAAGCAATCTGGGCACGAGAGATCGGCTGCTTGTACGCGACGATCGCAAGCGTCTCGAGTGCCGCACCGCTCATCCGAGCCCGTTGACCATCGAGCAGGTAGCGCTCGACGTATGGCGACATGTCGGCGTGGGTCTGGTAACGCCACCCCCCCGCTACTTTGACCAGCTGGAATCCGTGACCGGACTGATCGTAGGCGTCGGCCAGACCAAGGCAGAGTTCGTTGACGACTGTCAGCGGCTGCTCCAACAGTTGGGCGAGCTGATCGGTCGGCACCGGCTCAGTGGCAACCAGGATGATTGCTTCGATCGCGCGCACCACGTCGGCGTCGAGGATCTCGATTTCAGGATTCGACATGATCAGCCTTCGTAGTCGTCGATCGCCAGGGCACCGACCGAGACCCGGGCATCCCCAGCGACCCAGACGATGTCGATGTCACCGAAACGCTCGGCCTGGTCCAATTCGACCATCCCCTGTTTGAACATCTCGAGGAGTGCCAAGAAGCGCACGATGACCTCGAGCCGGTCGACGAGCCCACTGGTCAGCCTGCGGAACGAAATGCGTCCGACACGCGGCAGTTCATCGAGCAATTCCGTCATCGCATCGGACACGCTGGCTTTCACGGCCGAGACATGGAACAGATCGATCGTCGGAATCACTTTCGGCGTGGTTGCGCGCATGAAGGCCGAATAGATGTGTCGTGGCTTGACACCTTCGAGCAGATCGGGCATCAGCGATTCGAATCGCTCGTCCGGGCCGACGGAGCGGCCGAACGAACGGTCGGCATCATCGGCGAGGACACCGAACACGCTGGCCACATCCTTGAACGTCTTGCACTCGAGCAACCGCGCGAGCAGCAGGTCCCGCTCCTCCCACAGTGCAAGTTCGTCGTCGAGATCGATGTCATCGCGACCGGGCAGCAACCGTCGTGCCTTCAGTTCGACGAGGGTCGAGGCGATCAGCAGGAATTCGGTTGCCACATCCAGATCGATGCTCTGCAGCTTGTCCACCTCGACCAGGTACGCGCTGACGATGGCCGACAACGACACCTCGTAGATGTCGACCTGCTCGCGCAGGATCAGATGCAACAACAGATCGAAAGGGCCCTCGAACACCGATGTCGACACGTCGTAGGCCATTCCATGGATTCTACTGGCCGAGCCGGACGGGTCAGTGACCCCCAACGCATGCCGAAATGGCTCCCACCGTTGTGTTGGCTGTTGGTTAGCCTTCCGGACGTGACCCGAGTCCTCTCCTGCATTCAACCGACCGGCGAAATGCAACTCGGCAATTACCTCGGTGCGCTGCGCAACTGGGTCATCAACCAACACGAGTGCGACGCCTTCCACGGCATCGTCGACCTCCACGCCCTCACCGTCAGCGACAAGCCGAACGTGGTCGGTCAGGCAACGTTGGAATTGGCGGCGATGTTCTTTGCCGTCGGGCTCGATCCTGATGTGGCCACCATCTTCGTGCAGAGCCACGTCCCGGAACACGCCCAACTCGGATGGGTGATGCAGTGCAACGTCAGCTACGGCGAGCTGACCCGGATGACGCAGTTCAAAGACAAGACAGCGCGTCGCGAGGGCGAATTCATGTCCGCTGGGTTGTTCACGTACCCCGCGCTGATGGCGGCCGACATCCTGCTCTACGACGCCGATGAGGTGCCGGTCGGCGACGATCAACGTCAACACGTCGAGATCACGCGCGACATCGCAATGCGTTTCAACAGTCGGTTCGGTGACACGTTCGTCCTGCCCAAGGCCGTGCTTCCCAAAGCCGGCGCCCGTGTCATGGATCTCCAGGATCCGACATCGAAGATGAGCAAATCGGCGGCGACCGACGCAGGACTGGTCAACATGCTGGACGACCCCGCATCGATCATCAAGAAGTTCAAGCGAGCCGTCACCGACAGCGACAACGAAGTCCGTTACGACAGGGCCGCCAAGCCGGGCATCAGTAACCTGCTCGAGATCCACGCTGCGGCGACAGGTCGTCTGCTGGCCGAGATCGCGCTCGAGTACACCCAGTACGGCGCATTGAAGTCGGCCACCGGCGAGGCGGTCGTCGAACTGCTCCGTCCGGTCCAGGCCCGATACAAGGAACTTGTCGACGATCGTGGCGAGCTGCTCACGCTGCTACACAAGGGCCGCGACAAGGCACGCGCCGTTGCCTCGGTGACACTCGACCGCGCCTACCGGAACATCGGCCTACTCGCCTGACAGCGCAATGGTCGCGCCTGGCGCCGACCGAGTTCACTGCTCGTGATCGACGACTCGATCTGGATCAACACCACCTGACCAGGCTGAGCGTCAGATGTCGTCGGCGCGGTGCAGCGCAGCAGCCATGATGCGCTGATCCGATGTCTCCCCGACCAGCGCAACCGTCTCAGGAGCAGACCCGGCGGCGCGTAGGAGGTCGGCACCGATGCGCTCGTGATCGTGGTACAGCCGAAAGCGCTTCGTACGAGGTCCGACCAACGTCGCTGTCACCCGGGCGAAGGTCCCGAGTCGGCTCTGCACCTTGCCGACGTCGTGCATCAGTGCGGCAGCGATGGCGAAGCGCGGCGCGTCGGGTGCAAATGTGACGAAGCGTCGAGCCACTTCGAGACAGTGTCGCTTGTCCTGGTTCTGCATCTGGTGCCACAGGTCGCGCTCACCCATCGACAGATGGGCGACCGCCCATTCCTCGTCGACAGTCGCGGGCGGATCGTCCGAGAGTGCACGAAAGAAGCGACGTTGCAGGTGGACTGATTGATGGGCGAGATGAGCGAGGCGCGACTCCAACGACGTCATCGCGAACCCGTCGAACCATTGACAGCCGGAACGTGACCGGCACGCGGGTGCGCAGACCGGTAGACATCCCACAAGCGCTCCTGCGACACCTTGGTGTAGATCTGTGTCGTGCTGATCGACGCGTGCCCGAGCATTTCCTGAACGATCCGCAGATCGGCGCCGTGATCGAGCAGGTGGGTTGCACACGAGTGACGAAGCACGTGGGGTGAGAGGTGTTTCTCCAATCCACAGGCCTCGCCGTAGTCGCTGACGATCATCCACGCCGACTGCCGGCTGAGCCTCGCCCCTCGCTGGTTCAGGAACATCGCTTCGGAGTCGCCCCGGCGCGCCCAACGCACGGGTTCCATCAGGCGCCGTCCATCCGGCCCGAGCCACTGCTGAATGGCGTCTCGAGCGGCGCGGCCGAACGGAACGATTCGTTCCTTGGAACCCTTGCCGAAGACGCGGACGAGACCCGACTCGAGGTCGATGTCGCCCAATGAGAGGCCGACCGCCTCGCCGATCCGCGCTCCGGTTGCATACAAGAACTCGAGCAACGCTCGGTCGCGCCGATCAACGGGAGAGTCACCGGTCACCGCCGCCAACAACATCGAAACCTCGGCTTCGGTCAACGGTTTCGGAATCCCGGCGGGCACTCTGATTCCGTCCAGATCGGCAGTCGGATCATCGACCCGGAAACCCTCGTCGACGAAGAACCGGTGCAGCATCCGGATGGCCGCCAGCTGCCGGGCCACACTGGCGGGCGCAGCACCGCTCGCCCGTCGAACCCCGACGAACGTGACGAGCTGGAGCGCTGTCACCGTGATCGGATCGGCCCCCGTCGATTGTAGCCAACCCCAGTAGTTGTCGAGGTCGCGACGGTAGGCGAGAAGCGTGTTGCGCGACCTGCCGCGTTCGGTCGTCATCCACGTCAGGAATTCCTCGACCGACAATGGCAGCTCGACGGTCACGGGTTACCGTCGGGTCGGTCTCCGAGCTGCAATCGACGGGCGACCATCAGCAAGCCGATGATGGTCTTCGCGTCCCGGATCTCGCCGCCGTCGATCATCGCCAACGCGGTCTCGAGTGGCAGGTGGAGCACTTCGAGGTTCTCTTCCTCGGGTCCGTGGAGCTCTTGGCCGACCTGGGTCAGATTGGTGGCGACGAACAGATGCAGGACCGAATCTGTCATTCCCGCCGATGGATAGAACTGGGTCAACTCCTCGAGGTGACCAGCGCGGAGGCCGACCTCTTCGATCAACTCGCGCTCGGCCGTCGTCCGAGTTGGTTCGTCCTGGACATCGCGCATGCCAGCAGGGATCTCGAGCACGAAGTCGTTGTAGGGAGATCGGTACTGACGGACGAGCACCACAGAAGGGTTGCCCTCGGCGTCGAAGGTCAACGGAACAGCTGCAACGGCGCCCGGCGAGCGAACGATGTCGCGTTCGAATTCGGAACCGTCGGGCGCTTCGAATGTGCCAACGACCACGTTCCAGATGTGGCCTGCGTGTACCTGCCGGTCGCCGACGTGACGGAAGCCGGTCATGCGACGATCTGGGTCACATTGTGGCTCAGGTCGTGCATTGCGTTCTGTGTGATCGGCTCACTGTTGTTCGTTGCTCCGAACAGGCTGGGATCTGCCGCGTCCGCCTCGCGCTGGGCGCGACGGACGAGCGCTTCGGCGACCAACTCACGGAACAGCGGGTGGGCACGATCCGGGCGACTCTTGAATTCGGGATGGGCCTGGGTGCCGACCCAGAACGGATGGCCGGTGAGCTCGACGAACTCGACGAGACGGCGATCCGGCGACATGCCGCTGCAGCGCAGGCCCGCGGCCTCCAGCCGGCCCTTCATCGATGCGTTCAGCTCGTAGCGGTGGCGATGCCGTTCGCTGACGACGGGCTCGCCGTAAGCCCGGTGGACGATGCTGTCGGCGTCGAGGATCGCGTAGTACGCGCCGAGCCGCTGCGTGCCACCCTTGTCTGACACGTCGCGCTGGTCGTGCATCAGGTCGATGATCGGGAACGGCGTGTTCGGATCCATCTCCGATGAGTTCGCCCCAGCCATATCCAACACGTTGCGGGCGAAGTCGACCGTCATTGCCTGCAGGCCGAGGCAGATGCCGAGGCACGGCACCCGGTTCTCCCGAGCGTAGCCGGCCGCAGCGATCTTGCCCTCGAAGCCACGCTCGCCGAAGCCACCGGGGATGATGATGCCGTCGAGGTCGCCGAGACGTCCGGCGGCGAGCAGGCCCTCCACGTCTTCGGCCTGGATCCAATCGATCTCGACCTTGGCTCCGTGGTGAAAGCCGGCGTGACTGAGGCTCTCCGCCACCGACAGGTAGGCGTCGTGCAGGTCGATGTACTTGCCGATCAAACCGATCTTGACGGGTGTCTGCGCTGCTTCGACGTTGGCAACGACCTTCTCCCACGACGACAGATCCAACGGAGCATCGATCTTCAACGTCTCGCAGACGATGTCGTCGAAGCCTTCGTCGTGCAGGATCAACGGCAGTTCGTAGATGTTGCGAGCGTCCGCGGCGTTGACGACGGCACGTTCGTCCACGTCGCACAGGTTGCTGATCTTGCGCTTGAGATTGTCGCTCAGGGGTTCCTCGCTGCGGCAGACGATGACGTCGGGCAGGATGCCACGGCTGCGCAACTCGGTGACGCTGTGCTGGGTCGGCTTGGTCTTCTGTTCGCCGCTCGGTCCGATGTAGGGCACCAACGTGACGTGCACGTAACACACGTTGTCGCGGCCGACCTCCTTGCGGAACTGTCGGATGGCCTCGAGGAACGGCAGGATCTCGATGTCGCCGACGGTGCCGCCGATCTCGGTGATCACGACATCCACATCGTCAGTGGCCAGACGCTTGATCCGCCGCTTGATCTCGTCGGTGATGTGCGGGATGACCTGGACGGTCTTGCCGAGGTAATCCCCACGACGTTCGGCGGCCAGGACGGCTTGGTAGATGCTGCCTGTCGTGGCGTTGCTGTTGCGACTCAGCGGCTCGTCGATGAAACGCTCGTAGTGCCCGAGATCGAGGTCCGTCTCTCCGCCGTCATCGGTCACGAACACCTCTCCGTGCTCGAATGGGTTCATCGTGCCCGGGTCGATGTTGATGTACGGATCGAGCTTCTGCATCGTCACCCGCAGACCACGCATCTTCAGCAGTCGACCGAGTGAGGAGCCGGTGAGCCCCTTACCGAGCGAACTCGCGACCCCACCCGTCACGAAGATGTGTTTTGGCATGTTAGGACTCCCGTCAACGACAACCACGACGGGACATCATCGTACCGCACTCAGCCGACTGGCAGCCCGATTCCATCGACCGCTGACCAGCGCCGTCGCGACGGTCCACCACCCTCGCCACCATTCAGCCGACGAGATGTCGCCGTTCGAGCAACTCGATGGCATGTTCTCGTGCCGATTTGCTGGCCCGCATTCCGGACAGCATCCTCGCGACCTCCTCGACCCGTTCGTCGCCTCGCACATGGGTCGCCGTTGCGGTCGTGACACCCTTGGTGACATGCTTGGCGACGGCGATCTGGGTCGACGCACATGCCGCAACCTGGGGAAGATGGGTCACCACGAGAACTTGATGCCGGGTCCCGAGGTTGGCCAGCGCACGGCCGATCGCCACGGCGGCGGCACCGCCGACGCCGGCATCCACCTCGTCGAACACCAGAGTGCTCGGGTCCTCGGACAACACCAGTCGGAGGGCCAGCATGCTGCGCGCCAACTCTCCGCCGCTCGCCACCCGCGACAACGCCAGCAACGGCGAGCCCGGGTTGGCCGCGAGCTGGAAAGAAACGTTGTCGCCCGAGTCGTAGGGATCGAGCGCCGTTGCAGACTGCCCTCGCTCGTCCACGTGACCGGCGAGTCGACCATCGCCGTGGCCGATCACGACCGCCAACTTCGCGTTCGGCATCGCCAACTCCCGCAAGTTGGCCTGCACTGCTGCAGCCAGTTCTGGCGCACTCCTGCATCTCGCTGCGCGAATCTTGGCGGCCGCCTCGGCCAGGTTCTGCAACGCGCCGACCTTGTCGCGTTCGAGCGCGGCCGCTCTCGATTCATAGCTCTCCAGCTCGGCCAGTCTGTCGCTGACCGACGCGTGGAACTCGATCACCTCGGCGAGCGTGTCTCCGTACTTTCGACGCAGGTCGCGCAGCAGTTGACGTCGTTCGCGTACTTCCACCAGGCGTCCCGGATCTTCGTCGATGCCATCGGCGGTCGAGCGCAGGTCGGCCGCGACGTCGGCGATCTCGGCCGAGACGTTGCGAAGTCGTTCGATTGCTCCGGTGAACGGCGACCGGCCGCTCAGCGCAGCAATCGCTGATCCGAGTGAATCCGTGAGACCGTTGTCGTCGTTGATCGCGCCCAGTGCGGTCTCGACGGCCTCACGGTGGGCCACTGCTCCAGCAAGGACGTCCTCGAGCTCGTCGAGTTGCTGCTCTTCGTCCTCGCGGCCCAAGGCTGCCGCGTCGATCTCGCTGACCTGGAACCGGAGCAGATCGATCTCCCTGGCCCGGCTGCGGACATCGCCACCCAAGGCAGCGAGCGCAGCATCGATTTCTGCCGAGCGTGCCCGCGCTTCGGCCAACGGTGTCAGGTCGATCGACCCGAACTTGTCGAGGGCGGCGCGTTGCGTCGCCGCACCGAGCAGGCTCTGGTGGGCGTGTTGGCCATGCAGATCGACCAATCGCGCACCGATCTCGGCCAGCGTCGCGACGGTTGCCAGACGTCCGTTCAGATAGGCGCGTGATCGACCCTCGGCAGGGATCACCCGGGCCAGAACGTACTCGGTGCCGACGGCATCGGCGTTCGGGTTACCCGAATCGAGGTCGTCCACATCCACCACGAATCGTCCCTCGACCCGTGCCTCGGCCTTCCCCGGTCTGACGATGGTGGGGTCGGCTCGACCACCGACGAGAAGGTTGATCGCTTCGACGAGCATCGTCTTGCCAGCACCGGTCTCTCCCGTCAGCGCAGTCAGTCCGCGGCCGAGAACGAGATCGAGGTTGGCAATCACGCCGAGGTCCTCGATGTGCAATTCGGTCAGCATCGGCGATCAACTCCTCTCGAAGGACTCGGTTGCTCAACGATCGGTGAGACCGAACTTGGCCTTGAGAATTTGGTGGAATCGGCGTGGCCCGAATCGCACGAAACGTGCCGTTTCGACCGCTGGCACGCAGGTGAGGGTATCGCCTTCGCCGAGGGTGAGCACTCGCTGACCATCGACGAACACCTCGACCGGCCGGTAACCGGTGACTTCGATCGTGATCGGTTCTTCGGGATCGAGGACCAGCGAACGGTCGAACAGCATGTGTGGGGAAACCGGCGTCAGCAGCATTGCCCGGTGCTGCGGAGAGACAACGGGACCACGCGCAGACAACGAGTAGGCCGTCGAGCCTGTCGGCGTCGCAACGATCAGTCCATCAGCGGCGTACGACGTGAAGGGTGCCCCGTCGATGTTGACGAGCAGATGCACCGTGTGCCCCGACTCGCCCTTTTCGAGTACCACCTCGTTCAACGCTCGCCATCGTTCGGCTGGATTGTCGACCCCCACCCTGCTGACGGTGATCTGCAACATCATTCGTTCTTCGATGTGCCAGTCCCCCGAGGCGGCATCACCGGTGAACCACGTCTCGAGCGCTGTCAGCAGGGCCGGCGGTTCGATCTCGGTGAGATAGCCGAGGACGCCGACATTGACCCCGATCACCGGAACCGGGGCGCCATCCAGGCATTTGATCATCCGCAACATCGTGCCGTCACCGCCGAGACACAGTGCCAGGCCAGCTTCGCGCGGCGGCCGGTCGCTGCCGAGTTCAGCGATGTTCAACGCCTCGGCGTCATCGACCGACATCCACGCGTCGTGTCCATGCGCGCCCAGCCATCGAACGGCCGATTGGGCCAAGTGCGCAGCGTCGGTCCTGTCGTGATGAGCGACGATGAACACAGAAGTCACGGTTGCGATCCTTGCTCAGGGGTGGTCGCATGTACAAGGAATTCACGATTGCCCTCCGCACCGACGAGCGATGAATCGATCCAACCGTGGACCATGCATCCATGCGCCGCCAACGCCTCTTCGATCTCGGCGACGACTCGCTCGTGGATAGCTGGGTCCGTGATGACTCCCTTGCCCTTGGAGACCTCTTGACGGCCGGCCTCGAACTGCGGCTTGACGAGCAGGACCATCGGCGCACCCCCGATGCACACTCCGACAAGCGGGCCGATCACGCGCTTCAACGAGATGAACGAGAGATCGGCGACGACGGCATCGACGGGCCCACCGATATCTACGGCCTGGATCTCGCGGACGTTGTAGCGTTCGAGCACGAGCACCCTTTGATCATCGCGGATGAGTGGGTGCAACTGACCGTGACCGACGTCGAGCGCGACGACGGTCGCCGCGCCGGATTGGAGGAGGCAGTCGGTGAATCCACCGGTGGACGCACCCGCGTCGAGAACGCGTCGGCCGTGGACGTCGATCGCGAACGCTCGCAAAGCTCCGTCCAGTTTCTCGCCACCTCTCGAAACGAAGCGAGCCGGCGGACCTTCGATGACAATCGCGTCGGCGGGGTCGACCTGGCGTGACGACTTCTCGGCAACAGTTCCGTTGACGAGGACCCGCTTCGCGTCGATCGCCTCAGCAGCCTGGGTTCGGCTGACCGCCAGTCCCCTGCGGACCAGTTCGGCGTCGAGCCGACGTCGCCGACTCAACGATTCAGCTCGACTTCTTGGCCTGGCTCTTGGCTGCCTTCGGGGCTGCCTTCTTGGCGGGCACCGACCTTTCGGCAGCGACCGTGTCGACGGCGGCTTTCCCCACCGTTCTCGTGCCCTTCACGGCGGATTTCTTGAGCGGAGCGGCCTTCCCGACGGCTTCTTTCTTCAGCGGAGCGGCCTTTTTGGCCACCGACTTCTTGACCGCGGTCGACTTCTTGACGGCGGCCTTCTTGACGGCGGCCTTCTGCGCCACGCCATTCTCGATGTGCGCCGCGGACCTGTCGGCCGAATCCGACACGAGTTCGGTACTGCGCTCGGCAGAGCGGGCCGTCTTCTTGGCCTTGATGCCGAGTTGCTCAGCCAGGTCCTCGAGTCGATCCTCGACCTCGTCGATACGGTCCGTGAAGCGGCTCATCTGCCGTGAGACCTCGGCCTGGACCAAGGACAGAACATGGTCGGTCGTCTGTTTACCGCGGGCCATCAGCGCCTGCACGGTCTGCTCGGCATCCTTGCGACGGAGCTCGCCACCTTTGACCAGATCCTTGACGAGCTTCTCGGCCTTGGCCTGTGAATCCTCAGAAAAATGCATGCCTGAATCGATGAGCCGACGTACCACGTTCTGTGCCATGTCGCAAAGCGTACCCGCCAGATTGATTCAGAATGACGCGTCCACGCAGGTCATCGATCACATCTGTTCATCGCAGCATCTGCGCGGTGACGGCGGCCAGATTCTCGCCCTGGATCCACGGGCTCGGCTCGACCTCGGCTCCGGCAGGCGTCACCCCGGACCACACGTGCACGTATCGGCAACCCAATGTCGCCGCCATTCGCCCGTCGGTATCCGGACGATCCCCGACCATCACAGCGTCGGTCAGATCGGACAGGCCGGTCACGGCCCGCACCAGGCGTGCCATCGGATCGTACGGTTTCCCGGCGACAACGGGCACGACGCCGCTCGCGGTGGCGATGCCGGCCAAGATCGAGCCTCCACCGGGAATCGGCCCGTCGGGCGTCGGATAGGTTGCGTCGTCATTTGTTCCGATCAGACGCGCCCCCGCACGAACTGCCGCGGACGAACGAGTCATCTCCGCATAATCGAACGTACGGTGGAAACCAACCATCACCACGTCGTAGGGTCCTTCGTCGGCCACGACCGCGCCGCGAGCAACGAGCGCCTCGACGATTCCCGGTCCCCCGCAGACCATCACTCGCTCCCCGGGTTCGACGAGGAGCGCCGCTGCATTCGCCGATGTCAGTACGTCGCCCGCTGCCGGGATGCCGATCCCAGCCAAGATCGCCTCCTGTTCGGCAATCCGAGACGCCGAGTTGTTCGTCACGAACAACACCCGGTGGCCGGCTGCACGCAGTTGTGCGATCGCGCCGACCGAGCCGTCGATGGGTTGATGGGACAGCCAGACCACCCCGTCCAGATCGCAGAGCACGGGGTACGGCGCGGCGACGCAAGCAGAGCGAGTTTCGGCATCCGACATGTTCATCGGGTGGGAGTCTTGCAGCCGAGATGGCAATCTGTTGGGGTGCCCCGTTTCGAACCGTTCCCCGCTCTGCGCTACTCCCCGTCAGAATCGCTCGATCTCGTCTCCGCGCCACCGTACGACGTGATCTCGAGGACCGATGTCCGTCGACTGCTCCGACATGACTCGCACAACATCGTCGCCATCGATGTCCCCGACGAAGCCGATGGTGACGACCGGTACCGGATTGCAGCCAGACGACTGGACGAGTGGATCGACGACGGCGTACTCGTCGTCGATCCGCTGCCGACCTTCACGCTGTACCGGATGCAGTTCACGGATGAAGTCGGCACACGTCGGCACACGGTTGGCGTACTGGGAGCGCTCGAGGTCGTCGACGAAGGCGCCGGCGGTGTTCTCCCCCACGAGCGCACGACACCGAAGGCCAAGACCGACCGTCTCGATCTGACGTATGCGACGCGAGCCAACCTGTCACCGGTCTGGGGGCTGTCGCTGGCCAGCGGCCTGACCGATTTGCTGCTCGAACCCGGCGAGCAGATCGGCTCGTGTGCAGACGAGCAGGGAGTCGTCCACTCCGTCGAGAGGGTTTCTGCGCCCGAACGCGTCGAGGCGATTCGGCAGGCGGTGGGCGCCTACGCTGTCGTAATCGCTGATGGGCACCACCGATACGCGATCAGCCGGACATATCGCGATCAGCAGCGGGCCGCGACCGGCCGCAACGATCTTGCCTCCGAGCTGACGTTGACGTACGTCGGCGAGCTCGTCGATGACCAATTGAGCGTCGCAGCAATCCATCGACTGATCAACGGTGTCGATGATGCCGTGCTCCTCGGCGGACTCGCCGCGTTCTTCGAAGCACTGCCGGCAGGACAAGTCACACCGGGTTTCGCCCGAGAAGTCGTGAACAGGGGCGCGCTGTGCCTGGTCCACGCCAGCGGGGAGGGCACGTTCTTGGTCCCGCGCGAGGAGGCGTTCGCGGGCATCCGTGACCTCGACAGCGCCCGCCTCGAGCATGCGCTCGCGGCAATCCCGGGAGCGCAGGTCACCTATCAGCACGGAGTGGACAACATCGTCGACTCGGTGAGATCCGGTCAGGCAACGGCGGGTGTGCTGCTCCGTCCCGTGAGCATCGCCGAAATCCGTCGCACCGCCGACGAGGGACTGTTGATGCCGCCGAAGAGCACGTTTTTCTCACCGAAACTGCGAACCGGGCTCGTCATCCGTCGACTCGACGTCTGATCGAACACGACAGGCTGCACCACCCGCACGCGACAGGCGATGGATCCTCAGGCGATGGTGATCGACGTGTCCAAGTAGACGTCCTGCACCGCATTGAGCAATTCGATGCCCTCGGCCATCGGCCGCTGGAATGCCTTGCGACCAGAAATCAGACCCTGACCGCCGGCGCGCTTGTTGATGACAGCCGTCTTGACGGCAGCTGCCAGATCACCGGCTCCCTTGCTCTCGCCACCACTGTTGATCAGGCCGATCCGGCCGAGGTAGCAGTTGGCGACCTGCCACCGGGTCAGATCGATCGGGTGGTCAGTCGTCAACTTGTCGTACACGAGGGCGCTGGTCTTGCCGTAGCCCTTCAACGCGTTGTAGCCGCCATTGTTCTCGGGCAGCTTCTGCTTGATGATGTCGGCTTCGATCGTGACGCCGAGGTGATTGGCCTGGCCGCTCAGATCGGCCGACAACGAATAGTCGACGCCATCGACCTTGAACGCGTTGTTCCGCAGGTAACACCACAGCACGGTGAACATTCCCAGATCGTGGGCCTGCTTGAACGCAACGGCTACTTCCTGCAACTGACGAGTCGATTCCTCTGAACCGAAATAGATCGTGGCCCCGACGCCGGCTGCACCGAGATCGTACGCCTGCTGCACCGACCCGAACATGATCTGATCGAACTTGTTCGGATAGGTGAGCAATTCGTTGTGGTTGATCTTGACGATGAACGGAATCTTGTGGGCATACCGACGACTGACGGCTCCCAGAACACCGAACGTCGACGCCACCGCGTTGCATCCACCCTCGATGGCCAATTCGATGATGTTGGCCGGATCCATGTAGATCGGATTCGGGGCGAACGACGCCGCCGCAGAGTGCTCGATCCCCTGATCCACAGGCAGGATCGACACGTATCCGGTGCCCGAGAGGCGCCCGTGATTGTACAAGCTGGCGAGGTTGCGAAGAACCTGCGGTGAACGGTCCGTCTGAACGAAGCTCCGGTCGATGAAGTCCGGGCCGGGAAGATGGATCAAGTCCTGGGTGATCCCGGCACATTTGTGGGTGAGCAGGGACTCGGCCTCGTCGCCGAGCAGTGCGTGGAGGTCCACGGTATCGATCTCCTAACCTGTGCGGCGACCTCATGTCGACCGGTTAACAGGATCGTAGTCCGTCGAAGACCTCGGCCCCCATGGCTGCCGCGAGCCACTTGCGTTGGGCGGCCATCGTCCGCCGGTCGTCCTGCCGACCGAGATGGACCACCACCATCTCGGTCCGACTCTGAGTCGAACCGCCTGCCTGATAGAACCGACGACGGATCGTGCCGACTGCCGCAATCTCGTCTCCGGCCTTGACCGGGACCTTCTTCGCAGGATCGAACCACACCAGTGGAACCGAGACCGACACGTTGCCGACCTTGGTCGTCACTTCGACCTTGATCCGCACCGACCCAGTCGGGAGTTCTCGGACCGTGGGTTCACTCGACAGACGACCGGTGATGGCTACGACATTCATGGCAACCTCCAACGACAGCACGCGCCCTGTTCACGACGCATGGACAACGTGCAGGGGCAAGCCGCTATCAGCAGGGTAGTCAGGGGGTGTCACACTGCCTTTGCGCCCGTGTCACCCGGCCCGACTTCAGCAGCGGTCGTGTGGCCTGACCTCAGCGTCGACCGAGCGTCGCCAGTCGGTCCCCGACATCGGCGTAACGCGGGTCGACGGATGCGACACGCTTGAAGAAATTGCGGGCCTTGACGATGTCACCCGAGCGGTCATACAGATCACCGATGACATACCACTGCTTGAGGTGATAGTCCCTGACCCGCTTCGGCGCATCGGCAACACGAAGCAACAGCTTCAGCGCACCGGCGATGTCACCTTGGTCAGCCAGCGCACCGGCCGCGACGATCCGCCCCTCGGCCATGACGTTCGGCGCCGGCGACGACTCTCGGATGTCAGTCCAGATCGCATCGACATCACGGTACCGACGCAGGGCACGGTAGCAATCTGCCAGAACCGGAAGCTGTTCGGGGGCGGGATGAAGACTGCGTGCCTGCTCGAGTTCGCTGATTGCTTTGCGCCACTCACCGAGCCGATAGTACGAGATCCCCGCGACCTCATGGGCAGCCCCGACATTCGGCAGGTTCTTGAGAACCGACGAAACCATCCGAAGCGCATCACGGTATCGGTCCCGCTCGAGCGCTTCGGTCGCTGCAGTCAAACGCTCCATGTACCGCGCTGACGTCGCTGCAGTGGATTCACGTTGCACCTCTTCGACCCAGGTCGGCTCGAGCCGCTTCGGATCGGCGAGCTTGCGCTCACGAACAGCAGGCTGGTCAGCGACGCGCTCGCCGCGCGCCCGGGCCGAGGCATCCTGTGCGACCTCGCGCATCGGACCCTCGTCCTGCCACCGGTCCGGCACCCAGCGTTCACGGTCAGCGCCGTTGCTCATCGGGCC
>JAYTOM010000198.1:0-3524 GCA_043747765.1 Actinomycetota bacterium | reverse complement strand
CTCCCAGCGAAAGTGCTCGCAGCACTCGCCCCGTGAGTCCAGTTGCCTGACCGCATCCACATTCGACGCAGGGCCGATCATCTCCGGCTGATCGACCCGTCGCGTGCAACGAGAATTCCGACACCCTGCGTGTGGGTCAGGGTAGACGGTCGCCAGCTCCGCGCGAAACTACTGCGCCAACCAGGTCAACGACACAACAGCGACGTCTGATACCTCTCACCGAAGTCGCGCCCGATCGGCGCCCATACGGGTGACGCACCCCGTGAGATCCATGTGGCTGCTCACGGGGTCACCTCCTCGAAAGCGCGTTGAACGGTCACGCCTGGCCCAAAATTTGGGGGCCGTTCTGATCCTGGGTGTCTGCTCAGGCTCAGCCAAGTCAACAGTTGCAGCCCACCAGGAGACTTGAGAGTGGCGCATAACGCGCGGCGCATAACGTCACAGACAATCCGCTCTGTGGGTAGCGCCGAACCGCGCATCCGCGCTCGATTGCTTTGGGGCTCCGAGAGGTCTGGCCGGTTCGTGGGGGTCGCAGCGGATTCAGTAGAGGATGTCGAGCGCGTATCGCAGGGCTCGATCGAGTTCGGATCGTTTGATCTCGTCGAGGTGTCCAACCGGCTCTCGGTCAAGCGCCTCGACGGGAACAGTGATGATGATGTCGCAGCTGATGACGCACGTCTCGGGAAGGCCTTCGTCCGGTCCTATCGAGACCTCGGATCGTATGCCTCGGGTGGTGCGGGTGATCGGCGCGCATGTGATCGCCGTCAAGACTGACGCCGCTGCATCGCGAGTGACAACGCAGACTGGACGTCGACCTGCGGGCAGCCCGAGGTCAGCCCAGTAGATCTCGTTGCGAGCTACCACTCGGGCGTCGTGCGAGAAGCCAGCCGGGCGGCGGAGCGCAACAGCGCCGGTTCGATCGGCTGTCGGCGATACGCGGTGATGAGGTCGAGGTCGGCCGCTCGTGTGTCCTCGACATCGATGACGGCCTGTGCGCCGCGTCGGAGTAGTTCCGAGCGGTTCGTGCCAAGGGCCTTGGCGAGTTCATCGAGGTGTTCGACAAGATCGTCGTCGAGTTGAACAAGTACTTCGCGTCGAGCCATGCACCATATGGTAACCCATATGTGCCGCATCGGGACGACAGAACAACGCGACAGAATGCCGCCGCCACATCACCCTCAGAGCCGCACATATACGCATCTGGCGTATTCACGCGGCCGCATAGTCGCGGCGGGGTGTTTGTCGGTGATTGGGGGATGGCGACTTGGGTTGGTCGCGAGGGTTGTTGTTAGAGGAGTGCTCGGGTGATCGCGTCGGCGATGAAGGTGCTGTACCTGCGAATCGTCCAGTTGCGTCGGCGAACGAGGAGGTCGTAGAGCTCGGGTGAGCTGTAAGTCCACAGCACGTCGCTGGCCTCTGACAGGCGAATTCCTGGTCGGATATGTCCGCCGGCGACAAGCGAGCGGGCGTTGTGCGTCATTCGAGTGTGCCGCTCTTCATCGAGTTCGGCGAGCAGGGTCGCAGCGGCGGGGTCGCCGTCGGCGGCGTTCCGAAGCAGGAGCAGGATGGGGGCGATACGTGGCGCGACCTCGGCGGTCAGGCGGCCCCATCCTGCGATGATCTTGCGAGGATCTGGCTCGTTGGCCTGCAGCGTGTCAGAGCGTTGCTCGGCGGGCATCGGGCCCCGACCGGCGAGCGCACGTTCGCATAGGGCGCGCACCAGACCGGCTTTGCTCCCGTACGTCTTGTAGATCGTCGCTGGCGAGACGGAGGCGTCCGCCGCGATCGAATCGATGGTCGTTGCCGAGTAGCCGCGTTCAAGAAACCTCCTCTGGGCCGCGTCGAGTAAGGCGTTGTGAGTGTCATGCGACCGCTGGCGTCGGCGGTGCGAGTTATAGGCGCGCCGGGCATTGACTTGTCGGGTTGGCTGCTCTAAGGTCATTTCGTTCCAGTCTACTAGATCGAAAGTGGGCAGAGATGACAACCCCAACCGTTGCGATGGTCGAACGGCTTCGAGACGCCACCAACGCCCATGATCTCGACGCGCTTGTCGACTGCTTCGCCGAGTCGTACCGCAACGAGACTCCGGCCCATCCGGGACGCGGGTTCTCCGGTCGAGAACAGGTGCGCACCAACTGGCGAACGATCTTCGCGGCAGTTCCCGACCTGACCGCCACCGTCCAACACACGGTCACCAACGGCGAGGAGATCTGGTCGGAATGGGAGATGCGCGGCGCCCGCCCAGACGGCAGCCCGCATCTCATGCGTGGCGTGATCATCTTCGGTGTCAACGACGGACGCGCGAGCTGGGCGCGCTTCTACCTCGAACCGGTCGACCCAGGAGAGGCAGGCGCCATCGCCGCCGTGCGACAGATCGTCGGCGCAATCAGCGCAGCACCCGATGCTGCGCCGGACATCGGATGACCGCCATTGTGGACTGCGCAGTCATCGACGCTCGGCCGCCAGCGGTCGTCGTCCGGCTCACGAACCTGATCATGCGGTCACTGCTGCGCACTCCAATCGGACGCGCGGTGAAGCCACTCGCGCTCCTCGAATTCACCGGTCGACGCACCGGTACCCGCCGCCGTATCGTCGTCGGCTGGCACTCCGACGGCACCACAGGGGTCGTGGTGACACCAGCCAAATGGCGCGCGAACTTCGATCACGGGCACCCGTCGACCGTGTACTGGTGCGGACAGCGCATCACCGTCATCGGCACCCTCGACACGGACCCCGCCCGCACTGCTGCTGTCGTCACCACGCTGCTCCAAGGCGGCACATCCGCGCGATCCCTCGCGCTGCACATCCCGGCGGGGCATTCGCTCGATCATACGGACATCACCCGAACCAACCGCGCCATCATCCACTTCGAACGGGCACACAAGGCAACCGGAGAAACACAGAAGAGCGCATAACGCGCGACCATAACGACGCCGCCGACAGCCGCACTGACACGCGCGAATCCTCTCTGTGTCAAGTGGCAACTTTCGACGGCCGTGTGAGCGCGTTTGTTCGACCGGGCTCGCCGGTTGTTGTAGCGATGTTGGCGGGTCCGGGAGTGACTTCGCCGAAGAACCGATCGTCAGGTTGCGAGACCGGTCACGCTGGCTTCGAGTCGTTCCTGTTGTCCTCCCGGTCCCTTGATGATCAGCGGGCGATGTGGTCGGCGTCGGCGACGAGCTGGCGGTAGACGGCGTTGCTGACGTGTCGCTTCAACGATCGGAGTGCTTCGCGTTTGGTCTTGCCGTCGGCGACCTTGCGGTCGAAGTAGACGCGGCCGACGCTGTGCTTGTGGCGAAGCTGAGTGACCGCAGCCATGTGGATCGCAGAGTTCAAGGTGCGGTTCCCGCGGCGAGACAGACGGTGCACGATCCGACCACCGGAGGAGTACTCGACCGGGGCGGTCCCGGTGTACGCGGCGAAGTGATCACGGTTGCGGAACCGGCGGACATCACCGACGTTGCCGATCACGGTCGCGGCGATCATCGGGCCGACACCGAACAGATCAGTGAGCCTCCTCGACG
>JAYTOM010000197.1:0-3590 GCA_043747765.1 Actinomycetota bacterium | reverse complement strand
CGAGGTGGCCACAGACTGTCGATGACGCCCAAATCACGCGTACTGACCCGATCGATACAAACACGCATAACACGCGAGCAGATCGACGCTCCCACGTTCTGTCACGCCCCGCCCAGAACGGCGCGTCGGTGTTGGAAAGTCTCGGCGGGAGTGTGCGAACCGGCGCTCCCAGCGCGCCCGAAACGTTCGCTGGGCTGCGTGTGTGGACCACTTGGATCAATCACGTGGTGCAGTTGGAGGTGATCCGCCACGCGGTGAGCTCGCCTGTGGCTGTTCAAGGTCGTCGTTCGATGTGCCGATGTCGAACATGTGATGTTCCGCGAGAACCTTGGCGATGCGGGTACCGGGTTGACGGCCGCTCCGTTGGGTTTTGTTTCGTTACGGGCAAGCTCGGATGGGACACTGCTCGAGTGTCGGACGTCGTCGGATATGCGGGCCGGACGGGTGGAGTCAGATGTCGTTGGGAGGAACATCGCCGATCTGGTCCCGGAAGACATTTCAGCTCCTTTGATGGTCAGTCTGCGGTCATGCTTGGCGACTCAGTCAGTCGTGACACATGCCTACGGTGTCGAACTCGTTGACGGAACCTGCTTTCGCGAGGTGTGCTTTGCACCGTCGGGTACCGGCGAGGTGGTCGGAATCATCAGCGACGTCACCCGCGACTACCTTGCTGATGCCCGTCGGGTTCATTTGGCCGAGATCCTTGAGGCCAGCACCGACTATGTGGCGACAACCGACGTGAATGGCCGAATCCTGTACGCCAACAGTGCCTTCCGAGAACGCTTCGGAATTGACACGGTCGCAGAGATCATCGAGGAGTCGTACAGCCTGTTCGGTTTCATGAGCCCGCAGAGTAGGGAGCGGTTCCTCGTCGAGGGGGTGCCGGAACTGTGGCGGACAGGCCAGTGGAGCGGCGAGATCGAAGCGGTCGGAGCGGACGGGTCGCTAGTGCCCCTGTGGCAGGCGGCGATCGTTCACCACGACGCCGCAGGCAATCCAGAATACTTCTCGGGGATATCGCGAGATATCTCAGTGATGAAGGTAGCGCAGGCCGAGCTGAGCCGCTCCGAGGGTCGCTTTCGAGCGTTGCTCGCCGAAGGATCCGACGTGATCATGGTTCTCACTGCGCAGGGTCGAATCACCTACGCGAGCCCCGCCATCGAGCGCGTGCTCGGATACGCGGTCGACGACCTCGTCGGCACCTCCGCGTTCGAACTCATTCACCCCGACGACTTCGGTCGAGTCATGGAAGCATTCGGAGCAGCGTTCACCGGCGAGAATCCGGCGCAAGGTTCCCAATACCGGGTTCGTCATACAGCCGGTCGTTGGATGTGGATCGAGTCGCACACAACGAACCACCTGCACACACCCGGAGTCGAGGGCTTCATCGTCAACGCTCGCGACATCACGGCCCGACACGTCGCCAACGAACGAATCGAACTCGCCGCAGCGCTGTTGACCAGCGTCATGAGCGCTGCAGCAAACGAAGCAATCTTCGTCACCGATCAATCAGCAACGATCGTGGCGTTCAGTCGTGGCGCGGAAGTCCTTCTCGGCTACCGGGCCGGCGAGGTTGTTGGTTGCCTGCATCCCAGGGTGTTTCACGACCCGGTCGAGGTCGCCGAAGTAGCGTTCGATCTCGGCGTCACGATCGAGGAACTGTTCATGCTCCCACCGCCTGACGAGAAATCGATCGTCCGCGAATGGGTGTTCATTCGAAAGGACGGAACCACCTTCGATGGTGCTCTGACGGTCTCGGCCCGATTCGATTCCGAGGGCGCTCTCGCAGGGTTCCTCTACCTCGCGAGCGACGTCACCGAGCGACGTCGACGTGCCGCAGAACTCACCCAACAAGCTCATCACGATTCACTCACGGGCCTCGCCAACCGAACAGCGCTGAACGAGGCTCTCGTGGCCGCAGTCAGTGACCCTGCATGGGCCGATCTCGGCCGGAACGTCTTGTTCATCGACCTCGATCGCTTCAAGATCGTCAACGACACGTTCGGTCACGCCGTCGGAGACCAAGTGCTCGTCGATGTCAGCCAACGACTCGAACGGCATCTCCGCTCGGCCGACCTCGCCGTTCGTCTCGGTGGTGATGAATTCGTCGTGCTCCTCGGCCCAGAAGTGTCGACCGCCGCCGCCCACGACATCGCTGATCGAATAGTCGGTGCTCTCGCCGAACCATTCGTCATCGATGGCCACACAATCCTCATCGGCGCGAGCGTCGGCCTCGCCTCGAGCACCGACGGACTCTCAGCGGAAGACTTGCTCCTCGCTGCCGACGGCGCCGCATACGCCGCCAAAGGCGCCGGGCGGGGACGCGTCGTGGACGCTCCTCGGTGATGAAATTGATCGCTTTCGCACGCGCCCGAGTTCGAACATGTTTCCAGTCAACGAATGTGACAAGCACCCACCCGGGGCTCATCGTCTCAACCGAGCCGCAATCTCAGCCGCCCGTAGGGGCCAGCTCGACAGGTATCCCTGCGCAAATGGATAGCGGATCTCATTGAGCGCAGCGAGTCGGGTGCTGGTCTCGACCTCTTCGGCAACGATGCGAAGGTCGAGCGTCTCGCCGAGCATGTGATGGCTTCGACGAGCGAACTGTCGTCAGCCGATAATCCGAGGTCGGATACGAACGATCAGTCAATCTTCAAGACATCGACGGGGAGCCGTTTGAGGTAGGCGAGCGAGGAATACCCGGTTCCGAAGTCGTCGATCGCAAGGTGGATGCCAAGGTCCCTGACCTCGCCAAGCTCGTCAACGTGGCGCTGCCGGACCTCGATCCGGCGGGCACTGCTGTGGGGGCTCGCGGTCGTCGAGAAGATCACGGTGTCGGCCGACGTGCTCCGTGATCAGAGCAAGCTGCTCAAACCCGTCCGGGATGCGGTGGTCGCCAAGGCGCTGGCAAATCTCCCGGAGCCGATCAGGATCCTGCTGCAGGGTGCTGCGGGAGACGTGACCGCTGGACTCGCTCAGCTGTCCGGTCCGTGGTCAGCGACGAGCACTGCCGTTGATGTCACTCATCACGATCCGCCGCAGCCGACCACAGTGCCGACCGTCGAGACCGCCATCCCCGAAACGGTTCCGGTCAGCGTCACCGCGGTCGCACCAGTCGGATGTGAGAACAAGATCCTGTTCGCACAGGCGTCCACGTTCCAGAACGTGATGATGCCGGACTATGTCCGGTTGTTCCTGGACCCGCCACCGCATTGTCTTTCACCGGTACCGAGACAGCGCACTGCGACAACGGATCGTTCGTGATCGACAGAACTGGTCAGACGTACACCTACACCCCCTGACACCAACGCGTCATCGCCTCGTGTCTGCACGACCATCGATGCCGCAAGGACCCGCGCACACTCCACCCAACCGCACGGATCCAGTTCGTTCGCACCGGCCGACGCACGCGAACCGGGTCGTCCGTCCGTGCCCCTGCGCCACGTTTTGGGTAGCTAGTAGCACCGCTCCCGCGATGTCCTTCCAGAAATTGCAGATGTACCAATCAACAAGCCTTGAATCCCGCTGTTGACCGGACACTGAGGTCTCCGACCACCTTGCTTCGATGGCAGGAGTCCATCGACGCCGCA
>JAYTOM010000196.1:0-1549 GCA_043747765.1 Actinomycetota bacterium | reverse complement strand
CCGCTCGCTACAACGCCGGTCGCATCGGGGCGGGTCCCGCTGGGCTCGAAACCATGACAAATCCGTCGATGGCCACGTCGTCCATTGACCTGGGCCCGGCCCATGTGTGATCCCGTACAAAACCCGCACGAATGCAGCAAAGTGAAGCGCACCGGCTCTTGTGGCGACTCGGGCTCTCGGTTTTCAACCAGTTGGCTGGGCGATCTGTATGCATCGTAGGCGCTCTCGAACGCGGCCGGCGGCCTGAAGCCGTGGTCGCGACCGGTTGTGCTCGAACCGTGCGGTACCGTTTGTACGGTCACACATCAGGGCACACGTACCAAGTTGGATGGATCACATCTCGTCCCTTCCGTCAAGGCTCGACGCTCTCGAATGTGCGAGGAGTTCGATGACGGACATCGGAATGCCGAACCGAGACGATCGAGCAGCGTTGCAGACGCCGAAATGTTCGTCGACAAACGCAGAACCAGCCGACGCGATCCGCAACACCCAACACCCCCACACAGGACCGACATCAAATTGGGCGACGCGCAGCCCGGCGACCTCGCACACCTCTTCCAACCGGACGGCCAAGAACGAGAGTTCATCGACGTCGCATCGATACCGGACCTCGACGACCGCATCGGCACCCCGCCCAACGAAAACCATCGGAACGCCCGGACCGCCCTCGACGACGACCCCGTGACCGACCTCGACGACGACCTGAACGTCCGCGATGGCGTCGCTCACGTTCGTGATGTCACGGACAAGGTCCGAGCTGATGACGCCAACCGGTTCCAGGCGCTGCTGCTCTCTGCTGTTGGCCAGTCGGTCATCGCCAGCGACGCCGACGGCGTGATCACCTTCTGGAACGCGGCAGCCGAAACGATGCAGCTGGTCCTTGCGTACCGGGCGACTCACGATGCGCTGACACAGCTCCCCAACTCGGCGAGCCTGCGCGAAAGCTTGGAGGTCGTCCTCGCTGACGCCGACGATCAACACCGTGTCGCTGTCGCGGTCGTCGACATCGATCATTTCAAACGGGTCAACGATCGATCCGGGCGCACCACAGGAGACGTCGCGCTCAAATGCGTCGCCGGCCGATTCCGGCGAGACCTGCGCACAACCGACATCGTCGCCCATGTTGGCGGCGACGAGTTCGTGCTCGTCCGCGCTGGTGTGCTCACCCTCGCACATGCGCGCACTCTGGCCAGCGACGCCCTCGATCTGTTCAGCACAGAATTCGACGTCGGCGGGCGCGCAATGTCGTTGACCGCCAGCATCGGGGTTGGGCTCAGCGCCACAGGCGACACACCCGCCTCGCTCATCCGTGACGCCGACAACGCCATGTATCAAGCCAAACGCGATGGCAGGAACCGGATCAACGTGTTCGACCACCTTGCCCGAGCCAGCGCCGACCGCCAGCAGCAGATCGTCGATGCGCTCCCTGCCGCCCACGCCGATCGCCTGTTGCGACTCGAGTACCAACCTGTCCTCGACCTGTCGACCAGCGAGGTCGCCGGGTTCGAAGCGTTGCTGCGCTGGGCGCATCCCGAGCTCGGCAACATCG
>JAYTOM010000195.1:0-20799 GCA_043747765.1 Actinomycetota bacterium | reverse complement strand
GGACGCGCCGGCGGTGCCGCTGACCATAGTGCTCACCCGGCGTTCATCCCGTGACAGCCGTCGCCGCCGTGGACGAACCAGATGTGGCGGCACCTGGACCAGCGGAACTCGGGGTCGCAGAACCAGGCGTCGCCGATGCGTTGTACCTGGCGACGAGACCGGACAGGGCCTTGGTCAACGAGTCATCGGTGATCTCACTGATCGTGTGCCACATGACGTAGCCGTTCGGATCGATGATCCATGTCTCTGGAACTTTGGCAACACCGAACTCGCCGCCGATCTCGGCGTTCTTGTCCAGCAGCACCGGCCAGGTGACCTTGTTCGTGGTGAAGAACTTGGTCGTTGCGCCGTCGATGTCGTTCCAGACGATGCTGTACATCTCGGCGCCGATGGAACCGCTGGTCTGCTGTTCGCCGGCGAACTTGACGAACTCCGGGTGCTCTTGGACGCAGGGTCCACAGGTGGAATTGAAAAAGTTGAGCACGACCCAACTGCCCTTGCGACGCTGCAGATCGAATGGCTTTCCGTCGAGCGTGGTGGTCTTGACGACGGGTGCGGGACTGCCCACCAGCGGCGAGTAGGCAGAGTCGGCGGTCGACCCGGACTTGGCATTGATCAGGATCACGAAGAACGCGGCGATGACGACGGTGACCGCCAGCACGATGACTGGGGCGACTCGCTTGCCACTGCGTCGCAGGGCACCGACCGTCGAGGAACCGGTCATTGAGTCACCGGGCATTGAGTCACCGGGCAACGGGTCACTGGGCAACGGGTCACTGGCCATCGGGTCACGGGCCCCACGCTCGGAGTCGGGCGCACTGTCAGACATTGATCGGCTCCTCACGCGCAATGTCGAGGCCTGTCGAGGTCGATGCCAGCGGGTCGGGTGGCCCGTCCGCGGCGATCGGCGCAGATGTCGGCTGCGTCGGCAGTCGACGACGCTTGCCGGGGAAGCCTGCGAGCAGCGTGCCGACGACCATCATCGCCCCACCGATCCACAGCCAGACGACCAGGGGCTTGATGAAGACCTTGATGGTGGCCTTCGTGTCTCCGGGAGCAGCACCCGATTCCATCGTCAGGTACAAGTCATCGAGCACACCATTGCGCACCGACGGTGTCGGGATGTTCGTCCCGAAGTTGCTGAACGTGCTGATTGCCGGCGCATACGTCTGTCCGCCGTCGATGCTGACGAGGGTGCGCACGCCGGTGCTGCGCGCCGTCGTGAAACCCTCGACGCCCTTCAATTCGAAGGTGTGACCGCCGTAGTGCGCGACTTTGCCCTCCTGCAATTGGAGTCGCGACGAGTGCGTGTAGCTGGTGGACGCAACGAGGGCGACTGCGACGATGATGACACCGAGGTGCACGACCATGCCACCGTTCGCGCGGCCGACCAGACCGCGCAGGCCCTGCCGTCGTGTGGCCAGGATCAACTGCCGCAGCGCCGCACCGGCGGCGAACCCGCCGAGACCGAAGGCGAGCAGTGGGACCAGTCCGTTCGCACCGAAGATCAGTGGCAACAGGATCGCGATGACACCACCCCATGCCGGCCAGAACAGTCGGTCACGCAGCAGCTCGGTACTCGCTTTTCGCCACGGCAGGACGGGGGCAATCGCCATCAGGAACAGCAAGATGATGCCGAACGGGATCGACATGCTCTCGAAGTACGGCGCACCGACCTTGATCGTGCGGTTCTGGACGGCTTCGACGATCAACGGAAACACGGTGCCGAGCAGGACCACGAAAGCGAACACCGTGAATAGCACGTTGTTGGCCAGGAATGCGCCCTCGCGTGAGATCGGCGAATCGATTGCACCGGGCGAACGCAGCCGGTCACCACGCCAGGCAATGAGTCCCAGCGAGACGACGGTGACAATCCCGAAGAACGTCAGCAGGTACGGCCCGATCGAGCCGTTGCTGAACGCGTGGACACTCTTGATCACGCCGGACCGGGTCAGGAACGTGCCGAGGATGGTCAACGCGAACGTCGAGACGAGCAGGGTCAGGTTCCACACCCGCAGCATGCCGCGACGCTCCTGGACCAGCACCGAGTGGATGTAGGCAGTGCCCGTCAGCCACGGCAACAGGCTGGCGTTCTCGACCGGATCCCAGCCCCACACGCCACTCCAACCGAGCACCTCGTAGCTCCACCAGCCACCGAGCAGGATTCCGATGGTCAAAAAGCCCCACGCGAACAGTGCGAACCGACGGGTCTCGGTCAACCATCGCTCGCCCGTGCGTCCGGTGATCAACGCCGCGATGGCGAATGCGAACGGCACGGTCATGCCGACGTATCCGAGGTACAGGATCGGCGGATGGAACAGCACGAGGATGTGGTTCTGCAGCAGCGGGTTCGGCCCCGGCCCGCTGGTGACGCCGAGCGGGCCGACCCTGAACGCGTCGGCCGGTCCGAGGGTGAGGATGAAGAAGAAGATGCAGACGACGAACATCACGACCAACGCCCAAGCGACCAACGGATCGTTCAGGCGCTTGCGGAAGCGGCGCGCGATGACTGCCGTGTAGCCGACCAGGATCAGCAACCAGAGCAGGATGCTGCCCTCGAGCGCGCTCCAGATGGCTGTGATGTTGAACAGGAACGGGGTGTCGGCCGACCCGACCTGCTGGACGTACTTCAGCGAGAAGTCACGTTGAACGAGGGCGCGCTCCATCACCGCGAACGCAGCGAGGCCGGCGAACGCGACTCCGAACGCATAGCGCTGCGTGCTGCGCAACAGACGATCGTCGTGAGCACGGATGCCGTAGACGGTTGCCAATGCTCCGAACGTGGCGCAGACCAGGCCGATCAGCAGGACCGAGTGTCCGAGCGTGCCATTCACTGTTGCTGCGAGCACGCTGCCGACTCTTTGTTTGCTTCGTTGATGCGATCCGGGTTGGCGGCGATGTAGTTGTTGCTGTGCTTGACCTCGACCTCGTCACCGGCGAACACGCCGTTCTTCAGTTCACCGTGGACCACGACCGGGATGCACTCCTGGAACAGGCCGCCCGGGTCGCCGTCGTACACAACCGGCAGGGTGGCCTTGTTGAACGTGATGTTGAACGTGGTGATGCCCTTGCTGGCCTTCAACGATCCCTGATTGACGGTGCCTTGGATGCGCAGCCTGCGGTCTTTCTCGCAACCGGTCTTGTGACCGACCTCGTCGACATTGCAGTAGTAGTCGAGGGAACTCGTCAGGAACTTCGACAGCACCAGCCCGCCCCCGGCGAGCACGAGGACCAGCAGTCCCATCGACACCCACTTGCGGTTGTTCTTGCGTCGGCGGGGCGCAGGTGGCGTGGTGTCCCGAGGGCTCAGATCCACGGTTTGTCTTCCGGGGGGAGCTGAGCGGCCAGACGCCGGCCGCGGCGCAGGTAATACGCGCCAAGCGCGACCGAACCGATGAACGTGGTGATGTATGTCGCCAGGATGAAGCCGATGTTCGCCATGGCCAACACCGCCGATGTGGAAGAGCCCATCACAGATCGCCCTCACTCCGGCGCTGCGCGAGCGCGTAGTCGAGGCCCTTGTCCTCGAGCGCGTCCTGCATCGCCAGGACGCGCTGGCGATGCATCACCAGCCAGACGAACAGCAACGTGAAGGCGATCAGCGCGAGGAACAACGAGAACAGCATCAGATCGTGGAGCTTGACGTTGGTCGTGTCCGAGACGCTCGAATCCTGATGCAGACCGCGCCACAGCTTGACGCTGAAGTGGACGAGCGGAATCTCGAGGACCGCCAGCAGGGCGACGACTGCGGAACGCCGCCCCCGCTGCTGATGGCTCCCGCCGAGGCCACGCACAGCGAGATACCCGACGTAGGTAATGAAGAGAAAGGCGGTGGTCGTCAGACGGGCGTCCCAGACCCAGAACTCGCCCCATGCAAGTCGCCCCCAGAGCGATCCGGCGAACAGCGTCAACGCCATGAACAACACACCGACCTCAGCGCTGGCACCGGCGATGCGGTCCCATGTCAGTGAGGTGGTGCGCTTCCACAGAAAAGCCGCTGAAGACAGTGCGGTGAGTCCGAAAGCAACGTAGGCGACCCACACAGTTCCGACGTGGATGTACAAGATGCGGACACTGTCGCCTTGCACCACATCCGCCGGCGAGAGGATCAGCCCGAATAGAGCGAGCACGCCCATCGAGATGATGGTCGCGATTCCAAGAACCCTGGTGAACGGTGTGCTCGTCCCAGGTCGTTGCTTCGAAGGCCTGGGCATGGGGACCGGTGACGTGGCTGCTGGTGACGTGGCTGCTGGTGACGTGATTGTCGGACCGGGTGGTGACGTGGTGACTGTCGCGCTCGCGGAATTCTTCGCAGCTACTTGGCCGGCCGTCAATTGCATGTCCGTCATGGGTGTGTCATTCCTCGATCAGGGGCCCGAACGCCAGAGTGCCGCCGACACCGAACAGTGCGACGAAGACACCCAGCAGACCCAACCACGGCCAACCGTCTGACACGACCGCACCGCTGGTGCCGAGCGCAGCTTCCGTTGCGCGGGTGGCACCAATCAGCACCGGCGCCACAACCGGGAGCAGGAGGAGCGGGAGCAACGTTTCCCGTCCGCGAACACCGGCAGCAAGGCCACCGTAGAGCGTACCCACCAGTGCGAGTCCACAGGTCGCGGCGACCAGGGTGGTGACCAAGAGCACGATTCCTCCGGCATGCAACTGTGCCCTGTACAGCACCACCGCCGCTGCGAGCAGGACAATCTCCAGCACGATGAGTTGGGCAGCCAACGCAACTGCTTTGCCGATGTAGATACCCGCCGGGTCGATACCGGCGGCACGCATCGCGTCCGTAGCCCCATCGGCGGTCTCGATCGCGAACGACCGTTGGACGAGGATCAGCAGGCTGAACAGCGTGGCCAACCAGACGAGACCAGGGGCGACTTTCTCGATCACCGCATCCGTGTTCAACGCGAACGCGAACATGACCATCACGATCAGCGAGAACGGCAGCACCTGGTTGGTCACGACTCGACTGCGCAGTTCGATGCGGAGGTCCTTGGCAGCCACCAACCGGGCGATCTTGAACATCAGCGGGCTCCCGCGCCTGCTCCGGCATCGACGTCGGTCGAGCCGCTCTCACGGATCTGACCGCCGACGACTTCGACGTGCCTGGTGGCCAGCGCTCTGGCCCGTTCCAACTCGTGGCTGGCGACGATGATGGTCGCACCAGCAGCCGTTGCCTCGCGCAGTGTGGCGTCCAACTCGTCGCGGCCGGCAGCATCGAGCCCGGCGTGCGGCTCGTCCAGGAGCCACAATTCGGCACGTCGTGCGACCAGACAGGCCAATGCCGTCCGTCGCTTCTGACCAGCAGACAACTTCGACACCTGCACCTTGGCCAGTCGCTGGGCAAGGCCCATCCGAACCATCGCAGCATCGACCTCTGCGGAAGTGGCGCCCACCGTCGCCCCCCAAAAGCGAACATTTTCGGTGACGTTGAGGTCGTTGTACAGTCCGTTCGCATGTCCGAGCAGGCCAACGCGTTTACGAACGGCGTCACGGTCGGTGCGTAGGTCGCAACCGAGCACCGTGCCCTCGCCGCGGGCCAGCGGCAGCAGGCCGGCGAAGAGCCGCAGCAACGACGTCTTGCCGGCTCCGTTCGGTCCCTGCAACAACACGATCTCGCCGCGCTGGACATCGAGATTCGCGCCGGCGAGCACCGGGAACTGCCCGAGCACGGCCACTGCGTTCGAGAGATGCACGACAGTTTCCATGGAGCACTCAGACGCTACTCACCGATGACTCGGTCGACCCAGTGTGTGAACCCGGTCGACCCAGTGTGTGAACCCGGTCGACGCGGCCCGGGCGCTATCGTCGCAGGGTGGTGGATGGCGTGGATCCCAAGGAACGTAAAGAAGATTGGGCGGATTGGCTGCACGCCGAACCGTCGACGGAACCCGTTGACCCGAAGGGAGCGGTCGCTCGACCGGCGGCATATCTGGTTGCTGATCTGGCTGCGGCAAAGCCCCCGAAGCTCGAGTTCCAGGAGGCTCTGGCGCCCCCGCCCGATCGTAAAGACGTGACCGATCCCGGTGGCATACCGAATCCGAGCCGACCCCCTGTGCGTGCCGCTGCGGCGCTGGCCGGGCCATCAGTTGCCCCGACCCGTCAGAGGCGCAAGCGTCCGAGCCGGTGGGACCGGCCCCCAGAACCACACGACTGGCGCTGGATCGTCGGTCACATCGGCCGGGGTCTGATCACGCTCGGCCTCCTGATGTTCGGGTTCGTGGCGTATCAGTTGTGGGGCACGGGCATCCAGACGGCACGGGCGCAGGATCATCTCAAGGCCGCCTTCGAAACCAAGCTGCACGCCCTGCCGAGCGCCCCTGACACCATCGTGGCCTCGACCGCCGGGGCGACGACAATTCCGGCGACGACAATTCCGGCGACGACGGTTCCCGCGACGACCGTTGCCGGCGCACCCGGTTCGACCGTCAGCCCGTCCACGACGGTTGCTCCCGCCACGACAACCACCGTTGCGGGGCCGCCCGCGAGGCAGAACTACGGCCTTGTCAAAGACGGCGACGGCATCGGCCGGATCACGATCCCGAAGATCAGCGTCGACTTCTATTACGTCGCCGGCGTCAGCAAAGACGACCTCGATCGCGCTGTCGGTCATTTTCCTGAGTCTGTCGTTCCGGGGCAACTCGGTAACGCAGCGCTGGCAGGCCACCGAACCTCGCACAAGGCACCATTCGGCGATCTCGACGAGTTGAAGCCCGGTGACGAGATCGATATCGAGACCGTGCTCGGTGGGGCCTACGTGTACATCGTCACGGGCTCCGAAGTGGTCGAACCAAGCGATTACCACGTCGTCACCGATAAGCCGATGCCGAACACGGCGACTTTGACGCTGATCACCTGCACGCCCAAGTGGACCTCCAAGCAGCGGCTGGTCATCCATTCCACGTTGGACGCGTCGCGCAGTTCGGCTGTCGGAATCGGCGAGACCTACTACGGCGAGGCCAACCCGGACGCCAGCCTTGGGGGGGCAACGTTGCCCGACGACAACGGCCTCAGCGCCGATGGTACGTCCACCTCAGCGGCGAATTCTGCGACGACCGCCGCGACGAGCCTGACGACGGTCACGGCGCCGACCGCTATTGCCGAAACCACCAATCCTGCCGTTGCTCTCCCAGCGGATCCTGTCGCGACCACCCTCCCGACGACCACCCTCGTCGGCAACACAACCACGATCCGAGCGGCCGCTGCGACGACGGCACCGAGCACCGTCTCCCGAGTGGGCGTGGTCAGTCAGTTCGCCGACGATGCCTTCCAGCAGGGGTGGTTCGACGATGGCGCCGCATGGCCGCACGTACTCGGCTGGGCAGCGTTGTTCGGCCTGGTGTGGTTCGCCTGCTACCAGCTGGCCAGGCGATACCGCAACCTGCTGTTGGGCATCGCTGTCTCCATCGTGCCGATCGTCGTGGTCCTGTACTTCCTGTACGAGAACATCAATCGGCTCTTGCCCGCCGCGATCTAACGTCTGACCCACGTCGATCACACGTCGTCCCCGACCTCGAGACATCGCAGTCGAGACATCGCAGTCGAAACCTCAACGTCGAGACCTGAACACCGATTCGTGGACACCGATTCGCCGCTGGTTCGTCAGTCAGCCGCCGGTCCGACAGTGGTGCCCCGGCCCGTCCATCAGGCGCCGGTGAAATTGGCGGTGCGCTTGGTCAGGAATGCCGTTCGGCCCTCTTCCGCGTCAGCGCTCGCCCATGCTGCGTCGCGAGCACGTTCGAATTCCTCGTCTCGGGTCGGTGCCACACCTGACTTCTCCAGACCGAGCTTGTGGCTGGAGATCGTCAGGGGCGCCAGACCAGCGATCTCTGCTGCCCACGCGAGCGCGTCGTCGAGGGTTCCGATCCTGTGTACAGCCCCCGAGGCAACCAGCTGCTCGGTGCGGTACGTCATGGCGGCCACCAACATCGCCCGGGCAATCGGCCAGCCCATCTCACGCGTCAGACGCTCGATGGTCCAGTGGTCCACCACCAGGCCGAGCTTGGCCGCCGGAATACCGAACACGCTGCGTGCCGTGGCGACGCGCAAGTCGCAGGCGATCGCGAGCTGGGTTCCGGCACCGAGCGCAGCCCCGTCGATTGCCGCAATCGCGGGAATCGGGAGCTCCGTGAATCCGACCAGCGCGGCCGACAGTGCAGCAGCGAATTCGTCTCCTTCGACCCCCGCCAGATCGGCGCCGGCGCAGAAGGCAGGCGGTGCGCCGGTCAGCACGACGCAGCGCGAACCGGCAGCGACCACCTCTGCCTGCACCCGTTTCAGTTCGACGAGGGTCTGATGATCCACCGCGTTTCGGCGCTCCGGCCGATCCAGCGTCACCAACGCGACGCGCTCGTGGAATTCGAGATGCACCGTCATCGACCGCTCCGATCTACCATGCGCCAGACTGTACGGGCCGACCGCACGGGCACCACAACACGATGACACCGACCGAGCCACCGACACCCCAGAATCGCGAACCGGCATCCGCAACCGACGCCGTGCGCGCCAGGCGTTCGGTCATCGCCAAGTGGAACGGGATCGCCACCCGAGTTGGGTATGCCCTGTTCTTGCTCGCGATTGTGATGTTCTTCGTCGCTCTGGCGACCTCGTTCTCATCCGGCAAGGTGACGATCATCACGACGTCGATGATTGTTGGTTCCGTACTGCTCGCTCCCGCAATCGTGGTCGGCTACGCCGTCAAGGCCGCCGAGAAGGACGACGTCGCTCGGGGTCTCTGACCGCGTTGGCAAGGGTCGCTGACCGTGTTGCGATGACGGTCTCGGACAGCCTCGTGATGCAGGTCTTCGGTGGCGGTTGCCAGAGGCGCAGTGCGGTTCGGTGACGCGGTCGTTACTCTCGGGTCACTGATATGTCGATTCGTCTCTCCGCCTCCGCTCGACGCGAACAATTGCTCGATGTAGCGCTCCAGGTGTTCGCTCGTCAGGGCTACCACGGCGCTTCGATGAACGATGTGGCTGACGCAGCCGGGGTCACCAAGCCAGTCGTGTATCAACACTTCGATTCGAAACGCGAGCTCTACCTCGCCCTGCTCGACGAAGTCGGGGCCCGCCTGCTGGCTGCCATCTCAAAGGCCACCACCGGGGCGACCGACGGCAAGAATCAAACAGAACTCGGCTTTCGCGCATACTTCCGATGGGTGGCTGACGATCACGATGCGTTCCTGCTCCTGTTCGGCAGCGGGGCACGACGCGACGAGGAATTCAACGACGCGGTACGCAAGGTGACCGCTCAGGTCGCCGAAGCGATCAAGCCGCTGATCGCCACAGCGATCGACCCCGAGCACCAGCGCACGCTTGCGCATGGTTTGGTTGGTCTGGCCGAAGGCGTCAGCAGGCGCCTCGTCGACAACGGGACGGATTTCGATCCGAACGTCTTGGCTCGACAGGTCAGTGATCTCGCATGGGCCGGGCTGCGCTCCGTCGGCCGCAACGAGCGCTGACTCAGCGTTGTTGCTGATGCCCGAACGGCGCCTGCTGCTGCGGGTAACCGGGCTGCTGCTGCGGGTAACCGGGCTGCTGCTGCCGGTAACGGGGCTGCTGGTGCCGGTAACCGGGTTGTTGCTGCGGGTAACCCGGTTGCGGGTCCTTTGATGGCGAATGCCGAACTCGTGGAACAGCTGGATCTGCTGCGGCGTGATCTCGGTCGGCTGACCGACCGCGAACTTGGTGTGGTCCATCGCGTCGTACCAACACGGCCAGATGTCGCCGATGCGCGACACCAAGACCTGGGAGACCAACGATTTCTTCTCACCGTCCGAACGGTTGACCGCCACGGATCGGCTCGATCCGGAAGTGCAACACGCACTGGACGTTGATGTTGTTGACCACCATGGCGGTCGGCCGAATCGCGATGATGGTCGCCCGACCCTTCTCGCCGGTGGACATCAGTTCGCCGGCCAGTTCACGTTTGGCTTTCGACATACCGAACGCCCCGCTCTTGCGCAGGCTGGTGAGGACGACGACGAGCACCACGACGGTCATTGCAATGGGCAGAATGACGACGGCGGTCATTGCCCGACCGTCACAAGGACAGCATCGCTCGGCCAGACATTCGGTTGGATCTTGACGAGCTACTGCCGCAGCGTGAGACCCCTATATCCATCGATGAAACCAACCCGTTTCAACTCCCGCACGATCGGTCCGTCGGCGGTCACCGGCTGGCCGTCGATCTTGCGGACCTCCAGCCCTCGCGCTCGCCCGTCCTTGACGAGCGATGCCAGTGCCTCGGCCCAGCTGGTGTCGGCCGCCGACGATGGGAACATCAGCAAATGGTGGCTGCGTCGGTCGTACCAGGCCAAGGCCTGACCGGCCGAGAGCACGACCATCGCACCCGCCGACCGGGCCGGTCGACCGAGATGCTCGGGCCACGCAAGCGTGCCGCCGTACGGCTGAGCGGGGTCGGTGGCAGCGAGCACGATCGGCGCAGGAGCGTCCTCGGGATGAAGGGGGTCGGGCCCCTCGCGCACGCCGCGTAGACGGTCGACGGCGCCGGGCAGGCTGAATTGCGCGGCGCCGAGACCGGTGACGAAGTAGCCGCGCCGAACCTGACCGCGTTCTTCGAGCATCTTGAGCACGCCGTACACGGCGCTGAATCCGCCGACCACGCCCTCGGATGCAACTGCCTCGCGCGTGAGCACACCGTGGCGCTCGAGCAACTGCAGCGCGCTCGCGTGTGCGATTGCCGTGGGAATGGGTCGTGGAAGCAACAGCGGCCCAACCAGACTCCACCGACCCGCTCCCGACGGCGGCCCGAGGCGCGTCAGCCGTCCGGGACGGGGGCGGCCACGCTGTTTCGTCGGCGTCGCCGCTTTCTTGGTGCCCCCGCCAATTGTCGCGCGCAGTGGAGCCAGCGAATCGTTGGTCACTTCGCCGGCCCACACCAGATCCCACAATGCCGTCAGCAGCTCGCCGTCGGTCGCAGATGGCGCAGCGGCACGGATCTGACCCCAGAAACTGGCCCCGCGCTCGCGCAGGAGCAGCCGGATTGCTTCGTGCAGTTCGCCAGTCGGCGGGTCGACGGCTTCGAGTGCGTTGGCCAACAACGGCAACTGGTCGACGAAGTACAGTCGTACCCGGCCGTCGTTCGATCCGAGTGATCCGCCCCCGATCCAGACGACCTCGCCACTGGTGCAGAGCTCGTCCAGATCTGTCGGGCGATAACCGCGTACGCGAATCGGCAGGACCTCGGACTCGAGCGTGGACGCGACGATGGCCGATCCCTGCAGGACACCGAGTGTCTCGACCAGAGCTTCCAGGCCGCGTCGCTCGCCCGGAATGCCATGCCAGAGGGTGAGGAACCGTGCCAAGGCTTCGGGTTCGACGGGTTCGACCTCGCGTCGCAGGCTGGCCAACGACCGCCGCCGAAGTTGGCGGAGGACATCGACCTCGCACCATTCCCTGGCGACGCCGTCAGGCCTGAATTCGCCGATGACCAACCGGTCTTCGTTCTCGAGCGCGCCGAGCGCGCCTGTCACCCGCTCCAGCGCAAGACCGAAACGACGCGCCGGATCCGCTGAGACGAACGGTCCGTGCGTGCGCGCGTAGCGACGGAGCAGTTCTTCGAGCGGGCGGGCAACGGGATCCGTGAACGCCATCGGCAGCCCGATCGGGATGGAACAGCCGAGCGCATCGCGGTATCGAGCAGCATCCTCGGCAGCCACATATCGAGGTTCGTCGGCAACGCTGAGCACGATCGCTCGACGCTCGGACAGCAGTGTCTGCAGCCATGGTCCAGCGGCGGACCCCTCGCAGCGCAGGTCAGCTTCCTCCGCAGAGAGGTCGCCGAGTCGACGCAACACGTCGTGCAGCTCATCTGCCGAGCGTGCTCGCCGCCCATCGGCCAGCAGCTGCAGTTCCAACTCCAGGTCGGCCAGGACCCCCGGATCGAGCAGCTCGCGAAGCTCTTCCGCTCCGAGCAGATCACGCAGCAGGTCACGGTCGAGTGCCAGGGCCGCAGCCCGCCGTTCGGCCAACGGCGCGTCGCCCTCGTACATGTAGGCCGCGATCCAGTTGAACAGCAGACTCTGCGCGAACGGCGATGCCTTGGGGGTGTCAACGCTGACCATCCGCACCGCGCGACTGCGCAGCTGGCCGAGCACTTCGCGCAGTGCTGGAACGTCGAACACATCCTGCAGGCACTCTCGGCTCGTTTCGAGCAGGATCGGAAAGCTCGGATACTTCGCCGCGACGGCCAGCAGGTCGGCGGCGCGTTGGCGCTGCTGCCACAAGGGTGTGCGCCGATCGGGCCGCCGTCGGGGAAGCAGTAGCGCCCGAGCGGCGCACTCGCGGAACCTCGCCGAGAACAGCGAGGTCTGCGGCAGCGTGGACATGACGAGCTCGTCGATGTCCTCCGGGTCGATCAGCAGCTCGTTCAACGGCAGCTCGTCGGCAGCTTCCGGGAGCCGGATGACGATGCCGTCGTCGCCCCACATCGTCTCCACCGCCATGTCGTAGCGGTCGATCAATCGTCGTTCGATGGCCATTGCCCACGGTGCGTGGACGGGCGTGCCGAATGGACTGAGGATGCACACCCGCCAGTCGCCAATCTCGTCGCGAAAGCGCTCGATGACGACGGTGCGGTCGTCCGGAACGACCCCCGTTGCCTCGGCCTGCTCGGCCAGGTACATCACGACGTTGTTGGCTGCGAACTCGTCGAGCGCGAACTCGGTGCGCAAGCGCTGCATCGCGTCCGATTCGTCCATTGCGCGTATCTCGCGTTGGAACGCGCCAAGGGCGCGTCCGAGCTCGAGCGGACGACCCGGTCGGTCGCCCCTCCAGAACGGCATCTTGCCAGGTTGACCGGGAGCGGGGGTGACGACCACCTTCTGGAAGGTGATGTCCTCGATCCGCCACGTGGACGCACCGAGCACGAAGTTCTCGCCGGGGCGAGATTCGTAGACCATCTCCTCGTCCAACTCGCCGACTCGTGTGCCGTCGGGCAAGAAGACGCCGAACAGGCCGCGATCGGGAATGGTGCCGCCGCTCGTCACGGCAAGCCGCTTCGATCCGTCACGCGCCCGAACTGTGTTGTTGATCCGGTCCCAGACGATGCGGGGGCGCAGCTCGTTGAACTCCTCGCTCGGGTACCTGCCGGCCAACAGGTCGAGCGTATTGTGCAGGAGTTCGTCGGAGATGTCGGCGAAGCACGCGCACCGACGCACCATCGCAGCAACGGTGTCGACCGGAACATCGCCGGCCGCAGCTGCGGTATAGGCCACGATCTGCTGAGCCAATACGTCGAGCGGGTTCCGCAGATAGCGGGTCGATTCGATGTTGCCGTCGAGCATCCTCCTGGTGACGACCGCTGCCTCGAGCAGATCGCCGCGATGTTTGGGGAACAGCTTTCCTCTGCTCGGTTCGCCGACCTGATGGCCCGCACGGCCGATGCGCTGCAGACCCCTGGCAACGGAACCGGGTGACTCGACCTGGATGACGAGATCGACTGCACCCATGTCGATCCCCAGTTCGAGGCTGCTCGTGGCCACGATCGCACGCAGGGTGCCGCGCTTCAACTGATCCTCGATGACGACACGTTGCTCACGCGCGAGCGACCCGTGGTGCGCCTTGACCAGTTCCTCGGTGAGCAGACCCGTCTCAGGGTCGACTCCGATGCCGGCTTCCTCGGCGGCCTCGTTCAGCTTGGCCGCCAGCCGTTCGGCCTGGCGGCGGGCGTTGCAGAAGATGATGGTGCTGCGGTGGGCGAGCACCAGTTCCAGGATCTTCGGATAGATGCTCGGCCATATGCTCGACTTCTGCGGCTGCATACCGGCGACCGCAGGCCCCGGTGAGAGCTCGTTGATCGGCTGGCCCATCATCCCCATGTCCTCGACCGGTACCACGACTTCGACCTCGAGGGTCTTGCGGATACCGGCGTCGACGATGGCAACGGGGCGTTGCCTGCTGTCGCAGAACCCACCCAGGAAGCGAGCTACTTCTTCGAGCGGGCGCTGGGTGGCCGACAGGCCGATCCGTTGAGGCGAGATCGCCGTGATTTCCTCCAGCCGCTCGAGCGACATCATCAGGTGCGCACCGCGCTTGGTGGTGGCCATTGCATGGATCTCGTCGATGATCACGGTCTCGACGCCGGTCAGCGTCGACGCCGCCGACGACGTGAGCATCAGATACAGGCTCTCGGGCGTCGTGATCAGCATGTCCGGCGGACGGCGGATCAGCGCTTGGCGATCCTTCGCACTCGTGTCCCCTGTGCGCATCGCCACGACCGGCTGGACCAAACCCTCGCCCAGACGTTCGGCGGCGAGTTGAATTCCCATCAACGGAGAGCGCAGGTTCTTCTCGACATCGAACGCGAGGGCCCGCAGCGGCGAGATGTACAGCACGCGGGTGCGGGCCGTCTTGTCCGGAACGGGCGACGTCACCAACTTGTCGATCGACGACATGAAGGCTGTCAACGTCTTGCCACTGCCCGTCGGTGCACAGATCAGCGTGTGCAGGCCCTCAGTGATGGGTGGCCAACCCTGGATCTGTGCAGGTGTAGGCGACGGGAACGACGAGGCGAACCAGGCGCGAACCGCCGGCGAGAAGCGATGCAGCACCTCGTGGTCGGCCATGGGGAAAGGCTACAGAGGGGGTGCGCGACCGTCTCGGGGCGGCGGCCGAACCAGCACCGGAGCCCGAGACGGAGCCCGAGACGGCGACGGCGTCAGCGCGGTGGCGGTGTTCCCGTTGAGAGAAAGTGACGGGCACGCATCACGCTCGACGAGACGAAGCGATGCCGGCCAGGTCCGGAGATGAATCGCGCGGCTGCGGCCAGCGGCAGACGCGAGCCGGTCACCTCCGCTTCGCGAATGGCGGCCCGTGTGGTCTTGACGTGGTGGGCCACGACGATCAGGGCACCGGCACGGTCGTCGAGCGACGCCGTCACCAGCGCCTCGCGAACGGTGTCCAGGGGTTCGCCCAACGCACCGGCCACGGCATCGTCGGGGTCTGCCGCGGCCAAGGCGTCGCTCAACGAAGCCCGCTGCGCCGAGACGGGTCCGCGCCCGTCGACCGTTGCATACCGGCCACCGTCGACCACGTGGAACGCCGTGTACATCGCCAGGCGGGCCGTATGAGCTCCCGGATCGGTGGTCCACGCCCACCGGGCTGCGTTGGCGTACGTCAATGAGTGGGTGATGTCGAGCCAGTTGTAGCCGGTGACATCCGGGTGATGCTCGTGCACGAAGTCATGGCGCAGCATCCGCTCGCTCGCCGCGATCGCGACGGCGTCGAGGACGCCGGTGACACCGCCGCCGGCGTGCAGTGCGGCAATCGCTGCATCGACACCGGCCACCTGATCGCTGCCGAGCAGCACGCGCACGAGCGCGTCTCGACCTTCCCAGGCCGGGTCGACCGGCGCCGTGCACAGATCGTCGAGCGACGACGCCTCGATGGCGCACAGGAACGGGCGCATGTACGGCAGCTTGTCCTCGCGCGTGCTGTGCACGTGCATGAGCGAAATGTGACCGAGCAGTTCCGGCGCGCGCCGCCAGCCAAGTGCATCGAGCATCTCGAATGCTTCTGGGTGTAGATCGCACCGTGCCCGAACGCGAGATGGTGATCGCACGCCGGACGGATCATCCATCGTGCGGCTTCCTCGCGCGACAAGCCACTGAGCAGAGCTCCCGTGAGCAGCGCGTCAGCGTCGTCGCCGCGTTCGGCCTCGACCAGTGCCCTGTAGCGGTTCAGCGATTCTGCATCGGCTGCTTCCGAACCGTCGACCGCGACATCGATCGGCGCCGGACGGGGCCGAGCCGGACGGCGCAGCTCCGACTCTGCCAACGCCGACACCGCCTGCGCCACGGTGACGAGCCGGTCGTCGCCGTGGAACTCGTCGACCGCCGTGATGCAATCGGTGGTCATCGCCAGCGCGTGTGTCCATCCCTCCTCGGTGCGCGGGGTCGTTCGACTGATTGCCTGCCAGATGATGTCGATCGGTTCGGCGCCGGCGTGCATCATGCGCAGACAGTCACGGGCGATCTGCCCGTCGTACTGCTCGTCGATTCCACGGTCGAGGCTTGCCGATGCCGCAGCCCGCACTGCCCCCCGGGTCGGCTGGACAACGGTGACGATCACGTCGTCGCCCTCGAGCGACACCTCGTGCGTCGGCACGGCCTCTTCACCAAGGACGCACGATCCGTCGCCGACCGCGAACTTCCAGTTGTGCCATTCACACGTGAGCAACTCACCGTCGAGCCCGCCCGTGACCAGTCCGTACCCCTCGTGCGGACATGCGTTGTCGAGGGCATGGAACCCGGTCGACGTCCGCACCAACACCACACGGTGACCATCGACCTTGACCAGCTTCATCGAGCCGATCTCCATGTCCGTCTGGCGGGCGACGACGGCCTGGACGCTGGTCTCCATGCGCCGATTCTGAGCGGCGTGCGCGAATAAGTCAAGCACTCACTTATTTTATTCCAAGAGGAGTCTGCCAACAGGATTCTGGAGGTTCAGCTCGCAGTGCGTCACCCGCACTGCGAAGAGATCCAGCGCAGACGGCTCGAAGCGTCGCAGCGTTGCGAGACGCCCCGCATGCCGACAGAATCGATGAACCCATGACCGCCCTACGACTTCGACGATGGCAGCGAGCCGCGTTCGATCGGTTCAGCGCGCTCGACGACGAGACGCCTAATTTCCTGGCCGTTGCCACCCCTGGAGCAGGCAAGACGACGTTCGCCCTGGCATGCGCGCGCTGGTCGCTCGCTCAGCATCGCCGTCGGCTGATCGTTGTGGCACCGACCAGTCATCTGAAGGTCCAGTGGAGCCTCGCGGCACACCGTCTCGGGCTGCAGCTCGATCCCGACTGGACGCCAGGCGGGGGCATCGCCAAGGACGTCCACGGCATCGTCACGACCTTCCAGCAGGTGGCCACCGGCGACACCGCGAACGTGCTGAGGGGCATCGGGCACGACGCATTCGTGATTCTCGACGAGTTGCACCACGCCGGCGACGACAAGGCGTGGGGCGACGCTGTTCGACTTGCGTTCTCCACCGCACACCGTCGGCTGTGCCTATCCGGCACGCCGTTCCGCAGTGACACAGCATCGATTCCGTTCGTGCGATACGACGACGGCCAGGCCTTTGCCGACTACGAGTACGGATACGGCGACGCGCTGAAGGACGGGGGCGTCGTGCGGCCCGTCTACTTCCCCCGTGTCGACGGCAACATGGAGTGGAGCGCGCCTGACGGCGCCGTGCTCTCCGCGTCGTTTCAGGACGAGTTGGCACGGGACGGCGTCAGCCAACGTCTCCGCGCTGCGCTCAGTCTGGAGGGTGAGTGGCTGCCGCACGTCATCGAGCAGGGCCACGAGCGCTTGATGTACCTGCGCGACGCGCATCCTCAAGCCGGCGGTCTGGTCATCGCGATGGATCAGGAGCATGCCCATGGCATCGCCCGGCTGATGCGCAGCCGGTTCGGGGTCAAGGCGGACGTCGTGGTCAGCGACGATCCGGGCGCTTCGAACAAGATCACCGCTTTCGCCGAGTCCGACGAACCGTGGCTGGTATCGGTGCGCATGGTGTCCGAGGGCGTCGACATCCCCCGCCTGCGCGTCGGGGTCTACGCGAGCACTGTCTCGACCGAGTTGTTCTTCCGTCAGGCAGTCGGCCGCTTCGTCCGGTGGCAGGCCGGGCACACATCGCAGAAGGCTTTCGTCTACTTGCCGGACGACGTACGCCTGCGCACCCATGCGTTCCAGATCATGGAATCGCGCCGACACATCCTGCGTCGCTTCACGATCGGCGACGACGAGACCGAGGTGCTCACCGGCGACACCGAGAAGGATGTTCCCCTCGACGACATCCCCCAGGACCTCGACCCCGAGCAGCTCTCGTTGTTCAGCGTGCTGTCGGCAGTCGCGACCGGAATGCAGATTCATGCGATCACCCCGTCCGGTGTCGCGATCCCGTTCGAACTCGGTGTCGACGAGCTCGATCTGCCCGAGGCACAACGGTACGAGGAGGGCGACGAGATCACGCTCGAACTGGAGTTGGACGAGATTCCGACAGACGCTGGTTGGGGTCCGCAGTCGGGCCGGAGCGTGTTCGAGATCAAGGCTGCTCTGCGCGAATCGAACGCCGTTCTGGCCAAGCGATTGGTCGACATCACGGGGTGGAGTCACGCTCGCGTCAATGGTGAGATGAATCGTCTGGGCGGCGTGATCGCTGTGTCCAGCGCGACCTCTGACCAGTTGGAGCGGCGGCTACGCAGGTCCGAGGACTGGCTCGTGGATCTGCGCAAACACTGATCATTCGGTTCCTTGATTCACCGGTAAGGTTGGCCCATGCCGGTCTCGGGTGAGCACCATCCAGCGTTCGAAGAGTACTGCGAGTGCATCTTCGAGCTGGAGGAGGATGATGTCGATGTGATCCAGGCGCGCATCGTGGAACGCCTCGCCGTCAGTCGCCCGGCCGTGTCCGAGATGATCAAGCGGCTCGAGACCGAGAAGCTGATCGATGTCGAACACAACACGATCCGGTTGACCGACACGGGCGCCTCGCTGGCCCAGCAGGTGGTCCGCCGGCACCGTCTCGCCGAGCGCTTCCTCACCGACGTCCTCGGGCTCTCGTGGGCTGAAGCCCACCATGAAGCCGGCCGTTGGGAACACGTGATGAGCATCAAAGTGGAAGTCGCGATGGATCGTCTCCTCGGCAGTCCAACCACATGTCCGCACGGGAATCCCATCCCTGGCAGCCCCTACGAGGCCCCCGATTCACGCCGACTGGTCGACCTTGCGATCGGCGACGCGTTCACCGTCAGCCGGATCCCCGAGGAACTCGAATTCACGCCGGGCCTGCTCGATTTCCTCGAGGGCGCGTCGCTGCTCCCCGGCCGCGTCGGCTCGGTCACGGCCAGTTCGCCGGACGGCACGATGACGGTCGAGATCGCCGGTGCGCACGTCGGCGTCGGCGCGTTTGCCAGCGCCCGCATCCTCGTCACCGCCTGAACCCTGATGTCACGCCGCCACGTCATCAGCTCACTCGCGCTCGCGATATCGGCCGGCCTCGGCTTCAGCCTGACGAACTGCGCGACGACTGTGATCGTTCCATCAGGCACAACTGAACCGAATACGGCGACCGCGACCACGCTGCCGACCGGTACCCCCGCCGAGTTGCTCCCGCGGCTGCTGGTCGAAGTCGGCAAGCTCTCCGATGCAATCGGCAACAACGACCACAAAGCCCAACAGCTGCAGATCATCGACAACCTCTGGAACGCGGTGCGGCCGGCAGTTGCATCGGCCGACGGCGTGATGGCGACCAGCTTCGACGGAATGATCGCGCTGTGCCACACAGGCGAGAAGGTCAATCGCCCAGCCGACGCGGACAAGTGTTTCAGCAATCTGACGGCCCTCGCCGGCGACTTCCTCGCCAAGCATCCCTGACTCGTCGGCTGCTGCCGGGCCCGCTGTCTCGCTCGGACTCAAGCGTCCAGAGCGGTGCAGGTCACGGACCGAATATGACGAAATGGCCGTTGTTTCGTGTAGGTTCGATCAACTCGAAACCGAAGGATTCTTCAGATGGCCATCGCCCCGAAACTCACTCCGCTACAGCAGACCGAGGCAAATCGCCTCGCGAAGGCTGCAGAGAAGCCGAAGCGGGAGTTCTCCGAAGCGGAGAAGACGCTTCGCAAGGACCGGGTGGCCAAGGCCAAGGATGCGCTCGCTCGCTCGGTCGGCACCAAGGGTGACCACGTCGCTCCCGCTCGTGCGGCCCTGAAGAGCTACCTGCAGAAGCTGAACGAGCCCAAGCAGCCAGACGACGCACAGTTCGAGACGCTGCTCGCCGGCCCGTTCACGGCTCCGCCGAAGAAGAAGACCAACGACCGTCGATTCTGACGTCGTGGTCGGGCGCAAGCGTTCGGCTGAGTTGTTCGAGGCGCGGCAACCGTTGATTCTGAAGATCCGGTCGACGACGCACTGAATCGGCTGTCACGAATCGGCGGCACAGAATGCTTTACTCGGTTGTGACGTTCGAGGAGTTCAGTAACCCTCGGTGTGCAGCTGCGCGCCGGACTGGTCGCCGCATTCGGGCCCGACGCAGGAGTCGACGCAGCCGCCGAAGCGCTGGCGTACGGGTGGCAGAACTGGAATCGCGTCGGCGCGATGGACAATCCGTCCGGCTACCTCTACCGCGTCGGACGCACTGCCGCGCGGCGCGCCCGCCGCCCCCAGAGATACCTGCCGACCCCATCCGATGCCGACCTTGCCGACTTCGAGCCGCGCCTACTGCCAGCGCTCGAAGCGCTGACCGACGCGCAACGCGTGTGCGTCGTGATGGTCCATGCCTACGGGTGGGGCCAGACCGAAGTTGCCGACCTGCTCGACGTGAGTCCATCGACGGTGCGCACCCATCTCGCCCGGGCACTCACCCGCCTACAGAACGCCCTGGAGGTCAGGCGACATGACGAATGACATCGACACCCAACTCACCGCGTACTTCGCCTGGATGGAGAGCCAGATCGGCTTCGACCTCCATCCGCCCATCACGTCTGGCGAAGCAGCCCTGGACCTCCATCCGCCCGTCACCGTCGATCTGCGGATGCACGAAGGCGGGCGCCGGTCCCTCGTTGTGCGCTTGGCGGTCGTCGCCACGTTGATCGCCGCATCCATCGTCGGGCTGCTGATCATCACCGACCGTCCGTCGTCGCACCCTGTGACTCCCGCCCAAACCGGTGTCGACGGCGCAGCGAGCAACGACACAGCGACCAACGGAACAGAGATCAACGACACAGCGACGACCGTGCAGTTGTCCACCGACACACGTGTCGGCCCTG
>JAYTOM010000194.1:0-9414 GCA_043747765.1 Actinomycetota bacterium | reverse complement strand
TGCCGGCCTGACCTTGGCCGAGATCCTGCTCCTCGCCCGCAATTCGTTCAGCGCCGCGTGGCTGACCTCGCACGCGCTGGATGGATTCCTCGGCGAGTTGGACGCGTACGCCGCCGAACACGGCGCGTCTGAGGCTGCTGCTCAGTCAGGCGACGCCTCGCATCGACCACCCGAATGAGTACGTCGTACTCACGACCTAGCGCCGCCCGAGGACGAGGGTGATTCCATGTTCGCAGCGATGGCTGCACCAATCGCCGGCTGATCGCCCTCGGTCAGCCGAGCGAACCTGGTGGCAGATCGAGCCGATGGGTCCGGTCTGCCGCCAGTTCTCACTCGCGGAGTAGGTCGACGTACTTCTCGGTGCCCGGCAGGGTCGGAATGAACGGCGCCACGAGTTCGACCTTTCCGAAACCGCTTGCAGCCACACGATCCCCGGCGTCGGCGAACTCGCTCCAGACATCTTTCGGGTCGGCCTCGGTGAACCACAGGATGGTCAGTCGAGTGTCCACGCCTTCCACGTCCTTGACGTACGGCTGTTTGTCGGCGGGCAGCGGCATCGGCTGGAAGATCGTCCCGAGCGCCACACTCGATCCCACTCCCGGAACTCTGTTCGCCAGCAACCACGCCAACATCTTCTCGCAACTTTCCGCGTCCGGTGAGTCGATCACTTCGAGGACAAGTCCCAGGTATGGGTAGTCCAGGGCGTGTACATCGCGGGGTCCCGAGACGTCGCGGTAGACCACGCCGCGGTACTTCTGGAACGACGTGAACGTGTGATCACGCTGGATGAACACGCGCTCGTCCGCGAACAGTCGATGGTTCGTTCCGACTGCCCAGCGCATCTGCGCCTCGAATTGGCCGTCGGTGATCCAGTAGGTGGAGATGTACTTGCCGGCCTCGACCGGCTGCGCGACTGCCGAATCCTTCGGGTAGCGCAGCTTCTGATACGGCACCGTGGCCACCCACCGTCGGCCAGCGAACAACCAGGGAAAGGCCATCGCACCAGCGTTGAAGTGGTCGTCCTCGTACCAGCGGTTGTATGCCGCATCGTGACCAGGGTGAGGCTCGACCATGGTGATCAGGGCGGACCCGATCTTGGCCGCGTACGGACCTGTCTGGGCCATCGTGTAGTAAGGATCGTCACTCATTTTGCCGACAGTAGCGGCCGCGCTTCGATCGTGGAACATGGTACGAACCGGATCGGCTACTCGAGGCGACAGTCGGCGCAAACGCCGCCGACCAGCACGTACGGCGACCAGACCAAGCCGCATGTTCCGGCGCACAGCACCGGCGCAACAACCTTCGGCTTGGTGGAGACCTTCGCCGCGGCCGCTTTGCGCGGCGTTGCCGACGCTCCGGCGGCCTTGGTCTTGCGAACCGGGGTCTTCGACCAGCTCGAACGCGTCGAGACGGACATCTCGTTCGTACCGACGTGGTTCCACCACCAGTCGCGACTGTACAACTCGACCATCATCGCCGGCACCTCGATCGACTTCAGCTGCGGGCGCATCCACACGGCATCGCGGTCCAACCAGCCGAGCCAGTCGATCGTCCGTGTGTGCAGGAAGTGCGCGACGGTCGGCTGTTCGCTGTAGCCGTAGTCCCCGGTGAGTATCCCGAGCCAGATCTCGCGACGCGCCGGGTTCGGCGAGACGACGAGATCCCCGACCTTGGCATCGTTGGCGAACCACAGCAGGATCGTGCGCAGTTGCGCGTGACCAACAGCCTGCGGATCCTTGGAGACACCCTTTTCGATCTCAGCGGGTGTCCACTCGAGCGCGTCACCGACCGTCTCGTAGCGGAGGCCGATCGTGCCGGCCCGCCGCATCGGATCGATCGCTTCCGCGTTGTCGCCAGCCCTGATCATCCACACACGACGCATACCCCGACGGTATCGGCGCCCGTCGCACTCGCTGGTCGTCGCGACCGTGACATAACCTCTCCCATCTCAGTCTTACTTGGGGGGCAGCAATGGGTCTCGACGACATCAACCTCTTGGATCTTGATCGCTTCCAGCGTCTCGAGCACCACGAGATGTTCAAGCGCCTGCGCGCGGAAGCGCCTGTGTACTGGCACGACAATCCGGCGGGGAAGGGTTTCTGGAACATCGTCCAGCACGCCGATTTGATCACCGTGAACCGCGATACGAGCACCTATTCCTCCGAGGCCGGCGGAATCAGCATTCCCGACCCGAACGAGTACGAGCAGGGCGGGAGTGGGCTCGACCCGCGCGGCCTGATGATGTTGTACACAGACCCGCCGAAGCACACCCGGTACCGCACGTTGGTCGGTAAGGGATTCACGCCGCGCATGATCGGCCTGCTCGAGCAGTACCTCGAGCATCGGGCGGTCCTCATCGTCGACAACATCATCGAGACCGGCTCCTGCGACTTCGTCACCGACCTCGCTGCTGAACTTCCCCTGCAGGCAATCGCCGAGATCATGGGCGTGCCGCAGGAAGAGCGCAAGATGCTGTTCGACTGGTCGAACCGGATGATCGGTCTGGACGACCCCGAGTACGCAGGTGACGCCAACGACGGGGCTGCTGCGTCGGGTGAGCTGTACATGTACGTCAACGAACTGGCCAAGCAGCGCCGCACCGATCCGCGCGACGACATCGTCACCAAACTGATCAACGCCGAGATCGACGGCGACAGGCTCTCCGAACTCGAGTTCGACATGTTCATGCTGTTGCTCACCGTGGCCGGCAACGAGACCACTCGCAACACGACGGCCTGGGGCATGTGGGCGCTGATGCAGAACCCCGAGCAGTACAAGGCCCTGGTGGACGATCCGGACGCCAAGCTCGACCGGGCAATCGAAGAAATTCTGCGCTGGGCGACACCCGTCTACCACTTCCGCCGCACGGCGCTGTGCGACACCGAGATCCACGGTCAGGCAATCGCTGAGGGCGACAAGGTCGTGATGTGGCACACATCGGCCAACCGAGACGAGGCCGTGTTCGACGACCCGTACCGATTCGACATCGACCGCTGGCCGAACAAGCACATCGCGTTCGGCGGCGGAGGTGCCCACTACTGCCTCGGCGCCAACTTGGCTCGGATGGAGCTGAAGCTGATCTTCCGCGAGATCCTCGAGCGCATCCCGGACATGCACCTGACGGGCGACGTGGAAATGTTGCGGTCCAACTTCATCGGCGGCGTCAAGCACATGCCCGTTGCGTATGCACCCGGAGCGAAGAAGAACCCCGGTCCGGTCGAGCTCAGCGGAGCACTCGGCACCGACTGATGGCAAACAGTTCGATCGATCCTCTCGGCGGTGCGAAGGTCGGCTTCACTCATCAGATCGTCGCCTACTCTCTGCCCTTGGAGGTGCAGCCATGCGTGCACTGCAACTGATTGCCCCGGGAACGATCGAACTTCGAGACATCGACGTCCCCGAGATTGCCTCGAACGAAGTCCTCGTCCGGGTCGCTGGAGCCGGCCTTTGTCATTCAGATCTGCACATGCTGCACGCCCCGCTCGACCGGGAGCCGCTGACGCTCGGCCACGAGACCGCCGGGTGGGTGCACACCATCGGTGCCGAGGTCGACGGGCTTTTCGTCGGTGACCCCGTGCTCGTGTATCTCGTCTGGGCCTGCGGGCACTGCCGGTCATGTCTGGAGGGTCGGGACAACTCGTGCGAGATCGCCGGCGGCCGGATGTCGCTCCCACCGTGCCCGGGCCTCGGACCGGCAGGCGGGATGGCCGAGTACATTGTCGTCGAGGCCCGCTTCCTCGAGCCACTCGGGGCGCTCGACCCGGTCCTGGCCGGCCCGCTCGCCGACGCCGCGCTCACCTCGCACCACGCAATCACTGGGGCGATGCACCGCCTCGGTGCCGGCACGACCGCGGTCGTCATCGGACTCGGCGGGCTCGGTCACACCGGGCTGCAGATCCTCGCCGCGATCACCGAAGCCACCCTCATCGGCGTCGACGTGCAGCAGGACAAGCTCGACTTCGCCGCTGCCCATGGAGCCACCCACACATTCCTCAGCGATGATACGACCGCCTTGAAGATCCTCGACCTCACCAACGGGTACGGAGCCGATGCAGTCTTCGACTTCTCCGGAATCCAGCCGACCGTCGACCTCGCGATCAGCTGCATCGCACCGGACGGCGTGCTCCGTTTTGTCGGCCTCGGTGGCGGCACGTTCCAGTACGGAGCACTTCCCTGGGCGACGATTCCGTGGGGCGTCGACCTGCGCAAGTCCTACGCCGGCACGCGCTCCGACCAACGTGCGGTCATCGAACTCGCCGCTGCCGGAAAGATCACACTGGAGACCAAGACCTACGACCTCGAAGACGGCCTCGGCGCGTTCGACGATCTCGCTGCCGGACGGCTGCTCGGCCGAGCGATCCTCGTCCCGAACAATTGACGTCTCTCTATGGGATGACATGGACCGATCGCGCTTCGCCCCTCACATCGATCGACCTGCGCCATACGCTGATGACATCCTCCCCGACAATGCGAAACTGCACTGTTCGTGCAGAACGCGTGACAGGGCCGTGACATTCAGCAACTGCTCCACCGTGGCGTCGGGTGCGATGTCGATGATCGTTCGCAGCGCATGCGCGCAGCGAATGCTGTCGAGGACCTATCGGCGCGGATGACGCTGTCAGCAGATCCCGGAATCGCGTACTGATCTCCCTTGGAGCTGAGTGAATCACGTGCTGACAGCGTCGTCGCTGATCAGACGGCCCGGTCACGGTCAGTGGACGAGCCGGATCCGGGTGTTGCACAGTTCGAGCTCGACACCGTCATCAGCGGCAGAGCCCGCATGGAGCTCGACGGCGGTGAGCCCGCCCCGGTCGGCACCGGCAGCCACGAAGCGCAGGACGCGCGCTCCGAGCGCAACCTCGTTTTCAACCGCTTCGAGACCGAGGACCGCAGCCCAACGAGCGGCCATGCGCCCAGGTTCGGCGACGGCGATCTCGACGGCGAGCACGTCGTCGACCCGCGCCTCAGCCCGACGGTCGATGTCGAGTGAGTCCCAGAACCAGGCACCGCGAATCGAGATACCGTCCAGCTCGGCAGCCACCCCCATGTCGCGTGGGTGGAGCTGAGCGATCGTATGACCCTGCACGACATGCGTCAGGGTGACACGAACACCCTCGGCGGCGCACTGCAGCAGGCACGCATCGATGTCGGCAACCTGGATCGAGAGCAGATAGCCGGCCGCACCGTTGCGCTTGGCCAACCATCCAGCGATCGGGTGCTCGGCAGTCGTCGGACTGACGATCTCGAGGAACGTCGCCTGACCGACCGCCATCGTGTCGTCGGTGAGGCCGTGGTCGGCGAGCTCGGGATCACCGAAGCCACGGCCAAGGCCGAGAAGCGCACGCGCCTGCCCTCCGTCGCGGTCCGGATCACTCGATGCGAAGACCACTTGCCGGAGGTCGGCCCACGTGCTCATCGCTGCGTCCGCAGGGTTTCGACCGTGAGCAGTTTGGCTAGTTGACGTTCGAGCCGTTCCGGGTCGGCGAGGTGTGCAGCCCGGGTGGTTTGCGCCATTGCATCCGTGTCCACCGTGAGGTCGCCGCGTTCGAGGCCAGCGAGCCCAGCACGAGTACGTCGCCGCCTTCGACGTCGAGTACCCACCCATGAACGCGGCTGGCACCGCGCCGGCGACCGAGAGCACGTTGACAATCGCTCCCCCACCATTGGCGCCGAGGATCGGGGCGAACGCTCTCGTCATCGCGAGAGCGCCCCAGAAGTTGACCTCCATTTCCTGCCGTGCCGCGTCCGGATCGTCGGTCAGAACGAGCCGCTTGTTGGCGAAGTAGCCGGCGTTGTTGATCAGCAACGAGACGTCAGCGCAGTGCGCTGCCGCCGCTGCGACGCTCGGTGGATCGGTGACGTCGAGTTGGACGACCTCGACGTTGTCGTCATCGATCGCCGCCCAATTCGGGTCACGGGCGCCGGCGTAGACCTTTGTCGCGCCTGCGAGCAGGAGTTCGTCGACGAACGCTCTGCCGATACCCCGGTTAGCGCCCGTGACGAGCGCGATGGACCCTGCAATGGCTGTCATGTTGCCTCCCCGGAACTCTCGCGTCAGTGAAGCATGTTCGGGACTGATGCGTCGACCGGGATGTCAGCTCGGCCGATGCGCTGAACACAGCTTCGCTCCGTTGAGCCATGCAGAAACGGCGAGTCCCAGGCGTGGGCGAGTTTGCTCGAAGCGCTCGAACCCGTCGGTCACGAGTCGAGCACGCAAATGCACTCTTGACATCCACTCGAGATGGTTGGAACATGGCAACTGGAAACACCACCTCGGAAGCCCATCCAAAGTCATGGAGGTATTCAACAATGAGGTCGAAGTCCATCGAGCGTTCACCGCCTGGATGACGGACGGCGCGACCACGCCGCCCTTCCAGCTTGGTACAGGGTGTCCGGCCGGCCGCTCGCTGAAATGGCGAGAGCCCAATCCGACCCACCTCTGATTCGTTCGTTTGCACGAGAGGATCGATAGTTGACGTTGGACAGGCATCCACCGCATTTCCCTGACCAATGCGGCGCGCTCGAACCCCTGCACCAAGTGATTTCACAACTCAACGAATACGAGCGACGGGGCCCGAGACAGGGCCCCGTCGCCGCGTCTTGGAGAGGGCAACGGGTCGCGTGTCTTCCAGCGCCGCGGAACGGGGCAAGATAGCGGTGCATGATAAGCGACACGCCAGGATCTCCCGGAGACGCGCTGCGGCTGCGCATTCCCGAACCGATCGCTCGTCCGGGTGATCCGCCAGTGTTCCGCGATCTGCACATCGACCGCGCCGGGGAGGTACGCCGACCACCCGTCGACGTCTCGCCCACGGACATCGTCGATCTCGGCAACGACATGATCCGCGTCCTCGATGTGCGCGGCGATGCCGTTGGACCGTGGGCAGGAACGCTCGACGCCGACGCACTGCGGCGTGGACTGCGAGACATGCTGACAGTGCGCACCTTCGACGCACGGATGCTACGCGCCCATCGCCAGGGCAACACGTCGTTCTACATGCAGTCGCTCGGCGAGGAAGCCGTGTCGTGCGCGCATCGGCGCGCCCTGCACCCGGACGACATGTGCTTCCCCACGTATCGGCAGCAAGGCCTGTTGATCACGAGCGGGTATCCGCTCGTCGACATGATCAACCAGATCTACTCGAACAGTCACGATCCGCTGAAGGGCCGCCAGTTGCCGGTGATGTACTCGTCCAAGGCGGCAGGGTTCTTCTCCATCTCGGGCAACCTCGGCACGCAGTTCATCCAGGGCGTCGGCTGGGCGATGGGCTCCGCGATCGCCGGCGACACGCGGATTGCGTCGGCGTGGATCGGTGACGGCGCCACCGCCGAGTCCGACTTCCACTCGGCCATGGTCTTCGCCTCCACGTACCACGCACCGGTGATCCTCAACATCGTCAACAACCAGTGGGCGATCTCCACCTTCCAGGGCTTCGCCCGCGGGGACTCGACCACGTTCGCAACGCGCGGCCACGGCTTCGGCATCGCCTCGTTGCGCGTCGACGGCAACGACTACCTCGCTGTGCATGCGGTGTCGGCCTGGGCCGCGGATCGGGCCAGGACGAATCACGGCCCGACGTTGATCGAGTGGGTCACGTATCGAGTCGGCGCACATTCGACGTCCGACGATCCCTCCGGGTACCGGCCAAAGGACGAAGCATCGACGTGGCCCCTCGGCGATCCGATCGACCGGCTGCGTAACCATCTGATCCGCATCGGCGAGTGGTCCGAGGATCAGCACCAGCAGTGCGTTGCCGAGGTCGAAGCAGAAGTGACGGCGGCCGCCGACGAGGCCGAACGCAACGGCACCCTGCAGAGCGAGCACTCGTCAACGGCGTCGATGTTCGACGACGTCTTCGCGACGATGCCAGCGCACCTTCGTCGTCAACGCGACCAGGCGGGGTTCTGAAATGCCCCGAATGACGATGGTCGAAGCCATCCGTGATGCCCATGTCGTGACGATGGAGCGTGACGAGCGCGTCGTCGTGTTCGGACAGGACGTCGGCTACTTCGGTGGTGTCTTTCGTTGCACGCAGGGACTGCAGCAGCGGTTCGGGAAGAACCGGTGCTTCGACGCACCCATCAACGAGAGCGGCATCGTCGGCGCGGCGATCGGGATGGCTGCGTATGGCCTTCGGCCGTGTGTCGAGATCCAATTCGCCGACTACGTGTACCCGGCGTACGACCAGATCGTGTCCGAAGCCGCGCGCCTGCGCCACCGCTCGGCCGGTGACTTCACCGCGCCGATCACGATCCGGATGCCGACGGGTGGAGGCATCTTCGGCGGGCAGACCCACTCGCAGAGCCCAGAGGCGATCTTCACCCACGTCGCGGGGCTAAAGACGATCATCCCGTCCAACCCGTACGATGCCAAGGGCTTGCTCATCGCGTCGATCCAGGACGACGATCCGGTGATCTTCCTCGAACCCAAGCGCCTCTACAACGGCCCGTTCGACGGTCATCACGAGCGCGCCATCGTGCCGTGGTCGGCTCACCCATTGGGCGAGGTGCCCGAGGGCGAGTACACCGTGCCGCTCGGTGTCGCCCGCGTCCACCGCAGTGGCAACGATCTCACCGTGCTGACATACGGCACACTCGTCCACGTCGCCGACACCGCGGCGGCGGAGACCGGCATCGATGCCGAGATCATCGACCTGCGCAGCCTCGTGCCGCTCGACCTGGACACGATCATCGAGTCGGTGCGCAAGACAGGCCGTTGCGTGATCGCCCATGAGGCCACGCTGACATCCGGCTTCGGGGCCGAGCTCGCCGCACTGGTGCAAGAACATGCCGTGTGGTCGCTCGAAGCACCAATCATGCGCGTGACCGGATTCGACACGCCGTACCCCCACGCCCACGAGTGGAACTACTTCCCTGGACCAGCCCGACTCGGCGCGGCCTTTCGGGCCATCTTGGAACGAGGGTGAGCAGCAGATGACCGTCCGCACCGTCCGCGTACCTGATGTCGGCGAAGGGATCGCCGAGGCCGAGCTCGTGTCCTGGTTCGTCTCGGTCGGCGACACGGTCACGTCCGACACTGTCGTTGCCGAAGTGCTCACCGACAAAGCAACAGTGGAGATCTATGCACCCGTGGCCGGGACGGTGACATTCACGCGTGGCGAGCCGGGTGAAGTGTTGGCCATCGGCAGCGACTTCGTCGGCATCGACATCGGCGACGGCGCGGCGGTTCCCGAGCCGCTCGCTGCGGAACCGGCGGCGGAACCCGAACCAACGGTGTACGACATCCCGACCCCGACCGCAACGCGCACCAACGGCGCGATCGCTGCGCCGGCGGTGCGCGAGCGTGCCCGCCTCCTCGGCATCGATCTCGCCAGCGTTGCCGCGACGGGCACCGACGGACGCGTCACGCACGAGGACCTCGACCGGCGCCTCACCGCGAACGCCGCCGGGAGC
>JAYTOM010000193.1:0-3322 GCA_043747765.1 Actinomycetota bacterium | reverse complement strand
AAGGAGCGCCCGCAGATCGAGGCGGCACTCGCCGCGAGTCAGGCGAAGCTGTACAAGGCGGTCGATGACATCGGTCGGTTCGATCGCCCCCTCCGTCGTGGCCGTCACTCAGTCCAGCTCGAGAACGCCTTCTACGCGCGAGTGGCTGAGCCGCAAGGGATCTTGGTGCTTCGGAGAAGGCTTGCCGAGCTGGACGGCAAGATCGCGAGCGCGACCGAAACGGTCGCATCGACCGAAGAAGTCCTTGCGTCTCGCCCCCGGCTCGAAGCCGCCCTGGCCGTGATCGAAGATCGGCTCGAGCGCGACCTGGAAGTCCGCACTCGCTTCACACCTTCGCGCCCGCCGTCCGCGATCACGGCGGTGCTCGGCGACCGCCCGACCCACGAGGTTGCCGCTCACGACTGGGACCACGTCGCAGGCCGTCTCGCTCAACACCAGGATGCGTTCGGCATTCACGACGGCCTGGGGCCGAGGCCGGGATGGAGCGATCGATCGGCGTATTCGCAGCGCTACGCAGAGATTGAACGCCACACGGTGACTCAACGGCCTGCACCCAGCCGTCAGCTCGAGGTCGAGTCGGTCGGGATCGAGCTGTAGCCGAACGACGCCGGCTCCAACGCTCTCGATACTTACTACTGCCGAACCAGACATCTGCCGATGCACAATGGTGCACAAGGTCGCCAAAGTTCGAGAGACCTTCCGGGGACATCGGAGGATCCGGACACTGGCGAGTGACCGCCGAGCCGCCGTTCACGGCAGACGACAGGTTCGTCACGAGCAGATCGCCTGGCTTCGCGACGCCCGAGTGTTCGTCGTCGTCACGATTGCGTTCTTCACCGTCATCGTTGCTGCGGCGTGTGCCGTGCTGCCGGTGATGCTCCGGCCGTACCTCATCGGCTTTGCGGGCGCGTCGGCGATCTGGTGGCTCCACACGACCATGCTCCAAGCGACGGGATTGCACGGCAGGGTTGCTGGTATCCGAGCAGAACAGTGGACCATCGAAGAAGTTCGGCCCAAGCGGACGGCGTGGCGACTTGTCAACCACGTGATGCTCACGCACGTCGACATCGACCACGTCTTGCTCGGACCAGGCGGCTTCTTCGCAATTGAGACGAAGTACCGCTCCGACTGGCGCTACGCCGCACGAGAGTTCCCGGCGCTTGCCCGCGACGCCGGAAACGCCGCACGAATCCTCCGCTCGATCGTGGCCCCAACCTCTGCGACTGTTCAGCCGCTGATCGTGATGTGGGGACCGCGTCTGAGGCGCAAGTTCGACGAAGTCTTCGAAGTCAATGGTGTGACCTTCTGCCCGGGCCATCGGCTGTCTGCGTACATCGCCGAACAGCCGCCAACCGTGAGCGTTGAAGCGATCACCGCAGCATGGACGAAGGTCGATCGCTGCGTCGAGCGAAAGGATGCCGCTGAGTTCCGGACACATGGGCCCGTTCCTCGGTATGCCTCTGAGCTTGCGGACGACGTCTTCTTCATCGCTGGGGCGGCAATTGCGACTGCCGTCTCGGTGTTGGCGCCGATCAAGGTTCATCCGACGACGATGTGGAGCATCGCAACGGCCGTCATCGCTTCAGCAGCGTCGTTCGTACTCCGAAAGCGATACCGCGCAGCACGCCTTCAACGTGTCACGGCGGCCGTGATCACGACGGCCATCGGACTCGGCGTTCTGCTCGTCGTTGCCAACATCGTGCTCGAGCGTTGACTGCTTGATTGTGCTGTCGGCGAAGTAGCCGATCGAATCGAGCACACAACTCGTCGTACTGACACTCCGAGGGCGCGAGATCTCGCGGCGGATGACACCGAACGGAGAGATCGGTACGCCAGGGGTGTATCCATTTGGATACACTCCTGACCATGCAGACCCAGCTCCTCGAGCGCATCCGCCGTGAATCCGGTTTGACTCAAACCGAGCTGGCGGCGCGTGCCGGGACATCGAGGACAACTCTGTCGGCATACGAGCACGGGCGAAAGTCCCCGACGCTGAACACGGTGGAGCGCGTCCTCGACAGCGCCGGCTACGACCTGACATGCGAACCGCGGGTCCGGTTCTCTGAACGCACACTCGGCCGCGGGCGACCAGTCTTCGTGGCGGATCGGCTCTGGCGACTTCCTCTCCCCGAAGCATTCGCCAGAGCTGCGCTACCACTTGGCCTGAATTGGTCGAAGCCGGGCTCGACGTTTGATCTGTCCGACCGGCGTCAGCGGTCGCGCTGCTACGAGGTCGTGCTCCGCGAGGGCATGCCGCCAGACCTCCTGCGCTTCGTGGATGGCGCACTGTTGGTAGATCTCTGGTCGGAGATCGTCATCCCTCGGCAATTGAGGGCCGCATGGCAGCCCGTGATCGACGCCGTTCGGCCATGAGAGGGCTCACGGAATTTCAAACAGAAGTAGCGCGGCTGTTCTTCACGCTGCCAGCTTCGTCGGGCTTTCTCCTCGCAGGTGGCGGCGCTCTGCTTGCGAGCGGGCTCACGGACCGGCCAACCGAAGACCTCGACTTCTTCGGCGAGACCGGTCGATCAAGCGTCGCAGATGCTCGGGATCAACTCGAGACGGCGATCATCGAACGAGGGTGGACATCCGTGCGAGTCCAGGACAGCAAGAACTTCGTTCGACTTCGGCTCATCGGCGACGACGAGTTGATCGTCGACATCGCCATCGACAGTCCCGCTGAGCGGCCACCGGTGGTATCGGTTGTCGGACCAACGTTCGACCCCGAGGAGCTTGCCGGTCGGAAGCTGACGGCTCTGTTCGACCGCGCTGCAGCCCGTGACTTCGCCGACGTGTTCGTGCTGGCGGAGAGGTTCGGTACCGATGTCTTGCTCGCAAGCGCAGCCGAAGTCGATCGCGGATTCGACCTCCCGATCCTCGCGACCATGCTGCGCACCATCGATCGATTCACTGACGATGAGTTGCCGCCAACCGGCTCGACAACAGAGATGGTTCGAGCGTTCTTTCATCGATGGGCAGACGACCTTGAGACGCCCGGTTGAGCAAGGCCACACAATGCTTCGTGTCCACGGAATGTCCACGAACGATCCAAATTCGGATGTCAGCGGATAACAGCGCCCGATAGAGCATTTCGCGAATGCCCTACTCAGCCAGCATTTCATAACAGCAGACAACATCGTCTGAACGCGATGACCCGAACTTGTAATCATGAGGTGGCGAGTTCGATCCTCGCACCCGGCTCCAGCTCACAGGCACTTTTTCTCTGACGAGCTTGACAGTTCTGGGGACGTGAGCGACGATCAGTCCGGTAAGCATCGAATCCAAGGCCATCAGCGGCGTCACGAGGTACCGCGATGTGCCG
>JAYTOM010000192.1:0-2800 GCA_043747765.1 Actinomycetota bacterium | reverse complement strand
TGGCGGCAACGAAGCGGCGTGACACCCCCGACTTCGACACCGCCGTGCCGGCATGGCCGACGGGTTCGGCGACTTCGACATGGCGTCTCGTGGCGACACCGGCGGGCATCCTCTCCACGACGACCTGACGCAACAAGTCCTCGCTGGCAAAGGTGGCCCACGTGTCCAGCTCGACCTCGCCACCATCGACGTAACGGTCCCGCGGCCGCTCGATGCTGATCTTGCGGGCGCCGAGCACGACCTGACCCTTGGTCGTGCCGTGCCAGTTCCCGACACTCTGGTCGAGCTTGGCGTGCTTGGCCCCAACGATCCCGGCGAGCTCGACGTCAAGCATCTGACGCATCACCACCAGACCCGCCGCGGTCGAGAACGCGAGGCAAACCTTCTCTCATCGTCGCGGCGACATCGGCCATCAAGACAGTTGCTTCCAACGGCAAGCCAGCCAACTCTGTGGCGGCGTGCGGGGTCGTGATCTTCACGATAAGTACCTTCTTGGACACGGTGATCCCTCTCCTTGTTCGAGTGTCTTGGCGGACCCCCGAACCATGCCATCAACGGCAAGGCCCGGGGAGGGATCACCACACTCACTGCAACAGAACCCGGGACAACCTCACCATCGGTGGATCGAGGCTAAATTCGAGCCAATGTCGCCTAGGACCCCTTCGTCGATTGGCGATCGGTACTTGGCGCGCATTGGGTATGAGGGCGCCCGGGAAGCGACGTTGGCGACGTTGCAGGCCATCGTGGCGTGCCACACCGAGGCGATTGCGTTCGAGAACCTGACCCCGTTGACCGGAGCCGAAGTCCGGCTCGGATCAGCGGCTCTGGAAGAGAAGATGATCGCAGGCCGGCGTGGCGGCTATTGCTTCGAGCACAACCTGTTGCTGTGCGACGCTCTCGAGCGGCTCGGGTTCCGTACCATTGGGCTGGCGGCGCGGGTCGTGTGGAACCGGCCCGAGGGGCTGGGTGTCCCGCCGCGGACCCACATGTTGGTGCGGGTGGAGTTGGACGACGGCTCCTACGTGGTCGATACCGGGTTTGGTGGGCTGACGCTGACCGGGGTTCTGCGGCTCGAAGCCGATCTGGCTCAGCAAACCCCGCATGAACCGTTTCGGCTCGTTCCCGCCGTCGCCTCCGATCGTTTGGCGGACCCGTCGCAGCCGGAAGGCGAGTTGCAGATGGAAGCGCTGCTCGGTGAGCGGTGGCGTCCGCTCTATCAGTTCAGCCTCGAGCCGCAACAGCGCATCGACTACGAGGTGGCCAACTGGTATGTGTCGACTTTTCCTGAGTCGCTTTTCGTGCAGCATCTGATGGCCGGTCGGCCGACGCCGGATCGGCGCTTCGGGTTGATAGACAACACACTGACCGTGTATTACTGCGACGGTTCGAGCGAGCGAACGGTGCTGGGCTCGGTCCAGGCACTGGAGACCTCGTTGGAGCGCGACTTCTTGCTCGATCTCTCTGGGGTGGTCGGCTTACGCGCCGCGCTACAACGGTTCTTCTGAACGTGGCGGCCTGATCGACGCACGAGTTGGGGATGTGAACACGGCGCCTGGTACAGCCACGATTGCGTGACGAATCCCGGCGTCACTTTCAACCAGGATCTGACGATGACGATCTATGCCGCTGCCGCTGCCGCTGCCGCTGCCGCTGGGGCACGGCGCCACGATCGTCTCGAGCACCCAGAACTTCGACATCCCGTTCCGGCCGAGCGCGAGCTCTTCCTGCGCCGCTAGTCATCCAGGCGAGTGGTCCGACGGCGCGAACTGCTTCAACGGCTATGCAACTCCGGTCACCTTCACCTTCGACGGTACGGTTCTGCTGCCCGACGATCTGATCTGGAGCATCTCGTTCAATACCAGCGGCTTCGGCGCGATGCCGAAGGGCGGATAACACAGTATGCGTTTCGACGCCGCAGGGATGCGGTTACGACTCGTTGAACGTGGGTCTGTCGGATGCCCCGCTGCCGACAAAAGGGACCGGCGTCGACTTGAGCGGCGTGTACTCGAACAGCTACACCGCCTCGCAATACGGCGACGGCGGAACGGGAGGTGTCGATATGTTCAGGAGTGACACCCCGTGCTGGACTGGATACCGGCAAATGGCCAGAATTTCGACCAGTGCCGCAACGGTCGGGCCGCCGACGAAAAAGGACCAGTGCAAGCGCGACGGCTGGAAGTCCTTCAACAATCCTGCCTTCAAGAACCAGGGTGACTGTGTGAGCTTTGTCGCAACCAAGGGCAAAAACCCCGACGTCGGGTGAGCTGACCCGACGTCGATCGCGGGCGGCAGTTGCGAGGCTGTCGCCCTTCTCGTTTCAAACGAACAATCCCGGATAAGTCGTCACCATCACCGACACCGCAGCCGTCGCACATCAGGTCCGGATCGATCGCCGCTGCGCACCGGGTGATCCGGTCCGCACGGCCGTGTATTGTTGACCTCGGCGTGGCGGTCGACGAACGTATCTGCTTGCCTGCGGTGGCGGACCCGCCGTTCGGCAGCGTGACCCCGGCCCGTACACCTCGTTCGTGCCGCAGATCTGCAGATCAGTTTCGATAACTCTTCCCCGACACGCTGAGCTGCCGAGCGACGGTCTTGCTCGCCTCAGCTGCGCTTGCCGATTCCTGGATGCGCAAGCCGCTGTCTACACGGATGTGATCGCCGAGCTGAGCACCGGGGAGAAGCGTTCGCACTGGATGTGGTTCATCTTTCCGCAGCTCGCAAGACTCGGGTCCAGCCAGATGTCGGAGAAATATGCCCTCGCCAATCTGGACGAGGCGGCCGCCTACCTGGCGCACCC
>JAYTOM010000191.1:0-6823 GCA_043747765.1 Actinomycetota bacterium | reverse complement strand
CACGCCCTGGAAGGTGTTCTACGCCGGTCCGAACTTCCGCTACGAGAAGCCGCAGCGAGGGCGGTACCGGCAATTCGATCAGGTGGGCATCGAAGTACTCGGCGCCGACGACCCGTATCTCGACGTCGAAGTCATTTCACTCGGCTGGGAGTTCTACGAGAAGCTCGGCCTTGAACGAGTCGAATTGCTGCTCAACTCGCTCGGCGAGCCCGAAGACCGCGCTCGATATGTGGGCGAGTTGCAGTCCTACTTCGAAGCCAATCGCGACGCCCTCAGTCCGGAAAGTCAGATCACGCTGAACAAGAACCCGCTCCGAGTGCTCGACTCGAAGCGCGCTGGCGACCAACTGTTGATCGCTGCAGCGCCACGGATCGCCGATTTCTACAGCGCTGCGGCGGCTGAACACTTCGCGACCGTCCGCCAGGGCCTGGCCGACGTCAACATTCCGTTCACGGTGGACAACACGCTGGTTCGCGGGCTGGACTACTACCGTCGAACCACCTTCGAATTCGTCGGTGGCACACTCGACTCGGCGCAGAACGCGCTCGGCGGCGGGGGTCGCTACGACGGGCTGGTCGAGGCACTCGGTGGCCCGCCCACGCACGGTGTCGGCTTCGCCCTCGGTCTCGACAGGACACTGCTCGCGTGTGACGACGAGGGGGTCTTCCCGTCACCGAGTCGAGACGTCGAGGTGTTCGTCGTCGACACCGCCGGCGGCCGTCAGGCCGCGCGTATCACCGCCGAACTGCGCAACGCCGGGATACGCACCGACCGCGCGTTCGAGAACCGCAGCATGAAGAGCCAGATGAAAGCAGCGGACCGCAGCGGAGCGCTGGTGGCCGTCATCATCGGCAGCAACGAGATCGAGGCCGGCACCGCTGTGGTCCGACCGTTGCGCGGCGAAATCGACGTCAACCGCCAACGCGAGGTTCCTCGTCAGTCGCTGATCTCCGAAGTCGGCAACGCCCTGATCCAGGCAGCCGATCACGCTGCACAGCCGCCGCGAGGCGATCAACGAACTGAGATGAAAGAGGCAGACCGATGAGTGCGACAAGCATGCGGACCCACATGAACGGCGAACTGCGGTTCGCTGATATCGACAAGACCGTCACTGTCTGCGGCTGGGTCGCCAGCCGTCGTGAACATGGAAATCAGCTCGCGTTCGTCGACGTACGTGATCACACGGGTGTCGTTCAGTGTGTCGTGAACAACGACGTCGATGTGCGCAGCGAGTACGTCGTGCGCGTCACCGGAGTCGTTCGCGCCCGCCTCGAGGGCACGGTCAACAGCAACCTGCCGACCGGCGAGATCGAGCTGGGCGAGTGCGTGGTCGAAGTGTTGCGCACGGCCGAGCCACCCCCGTTCCCGATCGATGCACGCGCCGACAAGGTCGACGAGAACACCCGCCTCACCCATCGCTATCTCGACATCCGCCGCGAGCGGATGCAGCGCAACCTTCGCGTCCGGGCCAAGGTCAACTCGGCGATCCGGGCCGCGATGGAGGCCCAAGAATTCGTCGAAGTCGAAACGCCGATGCTCGTCCCGTCCACGCCAGAGGGTGCACGCGAGTTCTTGGTTCCGAGCCGCAAAGAGCCCGGTTCGTTCTACGCCTTGCCGCAGAGCCCGCAGTTGTTCAAGCAATTGCTGATGGTGGCCGGTATGGACCGCTACTACCAGATCGCTCGCTGTCTGCGCGACGAGGATCTGCGCGCCGACCGTCAGTACGAATTCATGCAACTCGACGCCGAGATGAGCTTCGTCAGCCAGGACGACGTGCTCGAGGCCATCAGCAAGGCGGTGGAGGCCGCTGCCTTCGCCGTCACCGGGGTCACGCCACCGGCCATCGAACGAATCACCTGGCGCGACGCGATGGACACCTACGGTGTCGACAAGCCCGACCTCCGCTTCGGGATGACGCTGGTCGATCTGACGGACGTGTTCGCGACCACCGACTTCAAGGCATTCTCCAGCGCAACCACGATCAAGGGCATCAACGCCTCGGGCAAGGCCGAGGAAATGGGCCGCAACAAGCTCGATGGCCTGACCGACAAGGCCAAGAAGATGGGGGCCAAGGGTCTTGTTTGGCTGAAAGTCAATGCCGATGGCGTACTCGAATCACCGGTCGCCAAGTTCCTCGGTGCCGACGAGCAGGCAGCGCTGATCGACCGCTTCGCAGCGATCCCCGGCGACCTGATCCTGATCGTGGCCGACGAGTGGGAGATCACCTGCGACGTGCTCGGCCAACTACGCAACGACCTCGGCCGGCCTCCCGTGTGGCAGGGACCGTACCGGTACGTCTGGGTCACCGAGTTCCCGCTGTTCGTCGGGATCGACAAGGAAACCGGCAAGCCCAAACCCGGCCATCACCCCTTCTGCCGCCCGCATCCCGACGATCTCGACAAGTTCGAGACCGACCCGATGTCGGTCCGCGCCCTGGCCTACGACCTGGTCCTCAACGGCTGGGAACTCGGATCGGGCTCGATCCGGATCCACGAGAGCGATTTGCAGCGACGTGTGTTCAACGCGCTCGGCATCAGTGACGAAGAGGCCGACAAGAAGTTCGGGTTCTTCCTCCGTCCGTTCGAGTACGGCGCCCCTCCGCACGGTGGTTTCGCCTTCGGTATCGATCGTCTCGTGGCGATCCTGGCCGGCGAAGAGAACATCCGTGAGGTGATCGCCTTCCCGAAGACACAAAGCGGGTCCGACCTGATGACGGGCGCGCCCACCCCGCCGGCGCCCAAGCAGCTCGTCGAACTCGGAATCCGAACGCTGCCACCCAAGGCATAGGGTTGGCCGTCATGGCATCACCTCACTTCCGCGCTGGTGTCGTCATCGTCGTCAGGGGGTCCGACGGCCGCTTGCTGGCCTTCGAGCGCGGCGATGTACCCGGGCAATGGCAGGCGCCGCAGGGTGGCCTGGACAAGGACGAACTGCCGCTCGACGCCGCATGGCGAGAGCTCGGCGAGGAAACTGGTCTCGGGCCAAAGGATGTGTCGTACCAGGCCGAATACGCCGACTGGGTCCTGTATGAGTACCCGGCGAGCATCAAGCAGAGCAAGGGGCGGCTCGGCCAAGTGCACCGTTGGTTCCTGTTCGATGCAGTGCGTGCCGATATCGAACCGAAACCCGACATGCTCGAATTCGTGGCGTGGAAGTGGGTCACGCCACACTGGTTGATCGAGAACGCTGTCGACTTCCGACGAGCCGGGTACGAACTCGTCCTGGGATCTTGGTGAGCGATCTGTTCAGCGCGGCCGCCGCCGACCGGCTGCGACAGCAGGCGCCCTTGGCCGCTCGTCTGCGGCCGAGGACGCTCGACGAAGTCGTCGGCCAGACACACCTCGTCGGCCCCGGTAGACCCCTGCGCAAGCTCGTCGAGCAAGACCGCCTGACGTCTGCCATCTTCTGGGGGCCACCCGGTACGGGCAAGACGACGCTCGCCCTGGCGATCGCAGGCAGCACCAAGCGCGCCTTCGAACAGATGTCGGCGGTGACCGCAGGTGTGAAGGACGTCCGTGAGGCGATCGAGCGGGCTCGGCAGCGCCTCGGCGAGCACGACCGCGGAACGATCTTGTTCCTGGACGAGATCCACCGCTTCTCCAAATCGCAGCAGGACGCCCTGTTGCCGGCAGTGGAGGACGGAACGCTGACCTTGATCGGCGCGACCACCGAGAATCCCTTCTTCGAGGTCAACGCACCACTGCGCAGCCGCAGCACGCTGTTCCGTCTCGAACCACTGGACCGCATCGCGATCAAGCAGCTCATCCATCGCGGGCTGGCCTCCGAAGCGGTGACGGCCTCACCGGAGGCTGTGGAACTGTTGGCCGACCGTTCCGGCGGCGACGGCCGCCAGGTATTGACCGCATTGGAAGTGGCGTGTGCGTTGGCGTATCCGCAGTCGATGACCCTCGAACACGTCGAGGCCGCCCTCGGCACCAGCGCTCTGAGGTACGGCCGAGACGATCACTACGACGTGATCAGCGCCTTCATCAAGAGCATCCGCGGTAGCGATCCGGATGCCGGGCTGTACTGGCTGGCACGGATGTTGGAGGCCGGCGAGGAGGCCCGGTTCATCGCCCGACGACTGATCATCCTGGCCAGCGAGGATGTCGGCATGGCAGATCCGCAGGCGTTGGTCGTGGCCGTCGCTGCTGCGCAGGCGATCGAGCATGTCGGGCTCCCGGAAGGCCAGCTCAACCTGGCCCAAGCGGTGGTGCACCTGGCCACGGCCCCGAAGAGCAACCGGACTGCGCTCGGAATCTGGAATGCGCGCACGATGGTCAAAGACGGTGCCGTCGGTGAGGTTCCTGCCCACCTGCGAGACGCCCACTATCAGGGCGCCGCATCACTCGGTCATGGAACGGGGTACGTGTACCCTCATGATGATCCCCGAGGTTGGGTGCCCCAGCAGTACGGTCCGGCCGAATTGGCGGCGACCACGCTGTACGCGCCGACCTCACTCGGTTTCGAAGGAGAGGTGCAGCGTCGGATGAACGCACACGATGAATCGGCCGCTGACGGGTTCGAAGGTCCTGAGTCGTGACCGCAGGCGATCTGGCCGTCGTGCTCGGTACGGTGCTGTGCTCACTCGGATTTGCGGCGCTGATCGTTGTGCTGGTGAGGGTCCTCGATACGCTGCGTTCGCTTCGCTCAGAGGTCGAGGCGCTGCGCAGCGAAACCCGACCGTTGATCGCGGAGATGCAGGTGTCCACCGCCGAAGCTCGCTCGGCGATGCAGACGGCGCGCAACGACCTCGACCGCTTCGATCGCGTGCTCGGTTCCGCTGAGGCCATCAGCGACGCCGTATCGGGCAGCGGGCGTGTCGCCAGGGTCGCTCTGTCGACACCGATGATCAAGGCAGCCGGCTTGGCCACAGGCACGAGCAGAGTCGTCCGACGTCTGCGCGGATCCGATCACAAAGCGCTCCCCAAACGGGCCACCGCTGCCGGTGCGGTAGCCGCCGACGACGAAAGACGCGATCGCCGCCGTCCAGGCCGCGGTCGCTAGGGAGGTTCGGAGATGATGAAAAGAGTGAGTTGGTTCGTCAGTGGCGCCGTCGCCGGTGTCGCCGGTGCGGGGTACGCGAAGCGCAAGGTCAAAGAGACGGCGTCACAACTGGCGCCGTCGAACATCGCCAAGACGGCCGTGGCCAAGGTGCGCGAGCGCGGCAACGACGTTGCCGATGCAATTCGGGACGGACGCGAGGCCAAGCGCGAGAAGGAATCCGAACTGCGCGCGAAGCTGGGCATACAATCGCCAGCCGGGCCAAGTCGGGCTGCGCAGCTCGGTCCGGATGACGTGATGGTGATCGAGGGTCGACCGGTCGAGGCTGGTCAGGTGATCGTGCTGGGCGATCTGGGCGATCTGGGCGATCTGGGCGACATCGCGGATGATCGCCACAGCCGGGAGGATCATGTTGGTCCGCGTCGCACAAGTCGGCGGGCCCGACGCGGATCGTGAGCATCCTCACCCGCCACCCCGAAGCACAGGTCGATCGAACGATGTCGGGCGGGCTGATCGATGAACTGGTTGCGATCGTCGGAGTCGACCGAGTACGAGTCGGGGCCGCTGAACTCAATCTGTATCGACGCGACGCATCGAATTTCGCCGGCCGGGCCGCAGTGGTCTGCTTCCCGAAGACCGCACCGGAGATCCAGGCCGTCGTAAGCGCATGCATCCGCCACGACAATCCGTACGTCGCTCGCGGTTCGGGAACGGGCCTGGCCGGGGGAGCAACTCCGCTCGACGGTGCCGTGGTGATCTCGCTGTCCAAGATGGACCGGATCCTCTCGATCGACTCGGACTCGCGTACCGCGTGGGTCGAGCCCGGCGTTCTGAACCTGGACCTGACGCGAGCCGTGGCCCACCTCGGGTTGCATTTCGCGCCCGATCCGAGCAGTCAGCAGAGCTGCACCATTGGTGGCAATGTGGCCAACAACTCCGGTGGTCCTCACTGTCTCGCGGACGGCGTCACCACGTCGCACGTGATCGCTCTCGAAGTCGTGCTCCCGTCGGGGGAGATCGTCGTGATCGGTGGCGAGGATCCCGAGCCACTCGGCTTCGATCTGCGCGGTGCGTTCATCGGCAGCGAAGGGATGTTCGGGATCGCGTCTCGCGTGTGCGTCCGGCTGACCCAGACCGCCCCGGCAGTGCGTACCATGCTGCTCGACTACGACTCGGTCGAAGCGGGAGCATCCACGGTCAGCGCGATCATCGCCGACGGCATGGTTCCTGCAGCGTTGGAGATGATGGATGCGCTGTGTACGCGCGCTGTCGAGGAATACATCCATGCCGGACTGCCGATCGATGCCGCAGCGATTCTGCTGGTCGAAGTCGACGGACTTCCGCACGGCCTGGAGCACGAGGTGGCGCGAATCATCGCAATCGGCCACGAGCACGGTGCACGTCATGTGCGCGTCGCGCAGGACGAAGCCGAGCGGGCACTGTTGTGGAAAGGTCGCAAGACCGCGTTCGGGGCAATCGCCCGGATCAAGCCGAACTACTACCTGCACGACACGGTGGTCCCGCGGCGCAAATTGACCGAGGTGCTGAACAAGGTCTATGAGATCGCCGCTCGTCACGATCTCTTGGTGATGAACGTCTTCCATGCGGGCGACGGCAACCTGCATCCGCTGCTGGTGTTCGACAAGCGTGAGCCCGGGGTGATGGCCCGCGTTCATGCAGCCGGCGAGGAGATCGTCCGGGCGTCGGTCGCCGCGGGTGGCGTCCTCAGCGGCGAACACGGGATCGGTCTGGAGAAGCGGGACTACATGCCACTGATGTTCGCTCCGGCCGACCTTGCCGCACAGGCGTCGATGCGCCG
>JAYTOM010000190.1:0-20246 GCA_043747765.1 Actinomycetota bacterium | reverse complement strand
CAACACGTCGGCGGCCGTCACCGACACGAACACAGAACGTGTCCAGCGACACCTGGGCGTCGTCGATGCTGATGTCGTCGGGCAGCGTCCTCCACCATCGTTGGGCAGCGCTGTCGTTGGCCTTCTCGACGACGCCTTTGCGGTTCCCGCGCCGTGGCGGACAGATCGCGACCGACACCGCGTAGTGCTTGGCGACACCAGCGAACGACGCGGTCACCTTGCCGGAGCCGGGATGGCAGACGGTGGCCATCCGGTCGAAGCGCCACACCCGCGTCAGACCGCCCAGGGACCGTGTGATCTGATCGAGCGCGTCGATGGTGTGCGGCTGATCCTTCGACTCAGCCAGACGCCCGCGCCAACGACCGGAATGCGCGAGCGCGCCAACGAACAACGACGCATTCGAACCCCATCCCCACGCCGCTGGCGGGTCAGGGAGATCAACCCAATCCCACTGGGTTTCGTCGCCAGCAGGGTGATCGATGATCGCCACCGGGCGCCCCTTCGCAGCTGAGCATCGCTCGCAGCGCGGGCGCAGCGACCGGATCCGGACTTGGCGGGTGAACGTCGGATACGACTGGGCGAACCCGAGCACGACGACCTCATCGAACAACGTCATCGCCCACACATGCGGGTCCTCGACGAGTCGTTCACGGCAATAGTCCACGAACGGATCGAACGCGCTGACGCCCGCTGCGACGCGCACGCCAGCGACGCGTTCACCGTTCAGATACGAGCGGATCGTCTTGCGGTCATGGCCGAGATGGCGAGCAATCGCCGAGATCGACCAGCCTCTCTTGCGGAGCGCGTGCGCGTCCACATCATCCTCCTGTGTGAGCATGAAACAGGGCTCCCTCATCTGGCTTGCTTGTTGTCGAAGACAGCAGCCTTGAGGGAGCCCCACCTCATCTGGTGGACCTCACAAACTGGGGAATTTCAGTGAGCAACTCCGAGGAGATTCACATGAGCGTGATCAGAGCCGCTTGGCTTGAAGGAGCCAGGCAGCCTCGTATGAGCGTGATGTGTCGAAGCCATCCTGATAGCGGATGACGATGCCGAGGTCGGCTTGCGTCACCCAGCGCTCGACAGCGGGCGAATATTCGTGGGTCTCGATGGTCAACCCAATGTCGAGCAGGGGCTCAGCTTCGCGGACTGCGGCACGAAGATCTTCCAACGTGTACTCGAGTGGATATTCACCGCTCGTGTCGTCGTCGAGAACGTCGCAAAGCAGTGAGGTGAGCGCCACCTCGAGCCACGGTCGCTTTCGAGTCACGCGCGCTGAAACGACTCGGTCAACGGAGTCCAGATACTTCACGAGAAGGGGAGCAGACCTCGCGGATAGCACGCAGCACAGTACCCTGCAGTGTCCGCGCTGCGATCGGTTGGAATACGCCTGCCCAGTAGTCGTGCAGCAATGCCACACGATTGTCGGCATCGAACGGCTACCTCAGGATGGAGTCAATTCTCTGGTTGCCGACTTCTTCCTCGTCGTCGAGGGCTCCCACGTAGGTCGACGCGAGGGTCTCGACGCTGTGCCCGAGTCGTCGCGCCGTCTCGCCGAGAGGCATACCGGCGCGGAGCCATGTCGTCGCAGCTGCGTGTCGGCAGTCGTAGACGCGCATCGGATTCTGGCCAACTGACTCCAGCGCGCGATGCCATGCCCGCGCCCAGTTCGAGCCGCTTGGTCGGGTGTCGTTGCGAGTTCGGAAGAGCAGTTGGTCAGGCGTCGTCATTCCGTTCTCCTCGATCCACTCACGCAGCATCTCGACGAGCACTGGTGGGATAGGCACGCTGCGCGGACCGGTCTTGGGTTCACCTGGTTCGTCGAACGAGATGTCCGCTTCGGTGATGTCGAGACGGCCCCAACCTTCTGCTGGCAACTCGGAAGAGCGGACTCGCAGCATCACGACCTCCGATGGTCGCAAGCCCGCGTAGTACGCGACCGCCGTCATGACTCGATACGTCCTACTGCCGGGTTGCTGCGTGACGATCGCGTCGATCGCCTCCGCCATCGCGGCCGGGCTCGGTAACGCGCGCACGTCGACGCTTCGCTTCGTCCGGGCGACCTTGCGTCGTGCTCGCGTCTTCGACCGTTGCGGCCACGCGTCCGCGGCAACGGCGCCGGCTTCGATCGCTGACTGCACCGAAGCTCGGGCGATGATGCGAATCCGGTTGGTCGTGTTCGCTGCCATCGGCGAACCGTCGAGCTTCAAGCCGAGGCGTCGGTCGATGTCGGCGATGCGTTCTCGATCAAGGTCTCCGAGCGTCAGGCTGTTCTTCGCCATCCACTTCTCATGCTGCGCATCGCGTTCGGAACCGGGCGCCAGCGCTGTGTATAGATACACCCGAAGGCCCTCCGGCGTCTTCGCGCCATGCTCGGTGGCCATGGTGATGAAGCGGGCGAGTGACTCGGTGGCCGACACCCGCGTCCGCGGCTGCCACTCCTGCCACTGTGCGGCGAGCCAGCGACGCGACCATTCGTGCACGCGGAGTTCGCGCAGCGGTGTCTGCCACGACTCTGGTTCGCCGGTGGTCTCGTCGAATCGGCCGCCGGCCTGGACTGCTTGCATCAGCAGACTTCGGTAGCGGTCGGCCTCGGCCCGAGTGCGGAAAGACTTGCCTCGGTGGCGTCCGTCGATGGTGTAGCGCACCACCCACGGCAGCTTCGCCTGCGCGGTGGAGCGGCGGTCCTGAACCCCATAGACCTTGACCTCTTGCATCGGTCGAGCCATGCCACTACCTCCTGTCGTCTCGCACGGCGTTGGCCGCGAGTGACCTACATCTTTGGGAAGGCTGTGGGATGAGCCTAGCTCCGAGCACCTTGCCAGGGGGTCTGAGCTGGTCAAACATCTGTTCTGACACACGGTTTCCTAAACCGCAGGTCGCAGGTTCAAATCCTGCCGGGGGCGCAAAATAGTGGCTATGAGCTGGTCGTTCTGCTTTGGACTGGCTTGGCCAGCTGAACCGTTTGGGTCCGATCGGTCGCCGATTCTCATCTCGATTGGGAAGGCTGAGGGATGAAAGTGTGTGAGTGGCCACGAAAAAGTGCCCACTCGCGGCCAGTCGATCCATCGCCGAGGTGAACGCTTTGCGTGACGGATCTTCGCGGTTCGCCTGCCTGGTCCTCGCCACGACTCCTGGCGGTTGGGACAGCGCAAATGTGGTGATCTGGGCTGACCGCACGGCTTGCGAAGTGCGCCCATTTCGGGCATTCGGCGCTCGTCGTCTACGTTCCGTCTCGCTATCCAACGGTGTCGATCGATTCCGTACTGGACTCGTCTGGCGACAGGTGTTCGATGACTCGCACGACATCGTCCAGCTCGATGTCGGGGTAGTGCTCGCGCATGCCGTCGAGCATCACCGAAGGAGGCCATTCGTCCTCAATGCCGAGGTATGCGGCAGCATCTGCGAGCGGCAAACTGGTCACCCGGATCACCCTCGCAACAGTTGTCCGACTGGGATCGTCGAGACACAGGTATCGCATCAGGCCCGGACGGATCTCCGCCTCGCGCCACCGAATTGTCGATCGCTTGACACCCGACACCACGGACGGGAACAGCCGGGCGACGACGCTCAATTCCTGCTCCACAATCACCGTCACAGACTTACCACCCCGGGCGCTTCCCGACGACTGCTCGCAATGCGCGAATCCCAGACGCAAGAACACAGATCACCGGAATAACTGCCGTGATGCGCTACCCGGCCTGGGTTCCTCTCGCGCATAACGACGGCTGCAGAACCGACGATCCACTCACCGACGAGTGTCCGGACGTGCCGGGGTGTGCGGCCTGCGAACGTCGGCGAGCACGGACAGCGGTCGTGTGGCCGTCAGTGGGCAGTTCTACCTGGCCAATGGTGGGCAGAATCCAATGTCCGCCGACAAAAGTGTTTGTCGAGGTTGTGCATTCGCTCCTTGCACAAGCCAAATTTCGGGTGGCCTGATGGCCTGTATGCGCAGCTTGTCTGGCGACAGCGGGATGGCGCCCGGAGACCAGCAGAATCACGAACGCGATCACCAGGTAGGTGAACGCCCACGAAGGGCTGAGGACGGTCCACAGGATGCCGGCGGCGAGGCTGGCGACGAGGTTGCCGAAGCTCTGCGTCGCCGCGAGCAGTCCGAACGCAGAGCAGCGGATGCCAGCTTGGGAGTGGTGGCGATTGCGGTGTGCTCAGCGGTCTCGACGCAGCCAATGCCGACGCCTGCAATGAGGAACCATGGCAGCAGGACTTGCCGGTTGGTCGTGTCGTTGGTGAAGCCGAGATATGCGATCCCGAATGCGGCGACGCCGACGATCAGGACTCGTGTTGCGTTGGTGCGGTCGCTGTGCGGGCCGGCGGCCAGGCTCGTCACGGTGACGGCGGCGTTGTAGGTGACGTACAACGCAAGCGCGATTGTCGTCGCGCTGTCCTTTCCGCGGTCGGGTTGAAGCAACTCAGTAGCACACAAAATGAGCAGGGTTGCCGCGCAGTTCCCGAACTCGAACGCGCCGATACCAGCGAACATCGGCCGCAACCTGCCCTGCAGGACCGGTCGAACTTTGAATCGAAGCGGCCGTTTGGGTTGTGGGGTGGGCTTGGGTGTATGGCGAATCGCGTAGATGATTGCGAGGGTCCGCGAGGAGTCCGGGGATGACGGACAGGGCGATCGCCCGGCGTGTGACGACCGTTGCGATGAGTCCGATCGCGGCGAGCGGTCCGAGGATGGCGGCGAAGTTGTCCATGGCCCGTTCGTTCGGGTTCGTCGGAGAGTGCACCGCGCCGAAGCGCGCGACACCGGCGAGCGCGTCGCTGAAGCCCTCTATCGCACCCAGCGCGAGGCCGGAGCACCGAGGGTCGAGGTCAGAAACGATGGGAGCAGTGCCGTAGGGATCTCGTGCCCGATGTCTGCGAGCAGGCTCGCTCTGCTAATTCCTTTGACCCCAGGGGTGAGCCACGGGTAGCGCGTGTGCGCCGCTGTGACAGGGGTGATCTGGTCGTCGATGGGAATCATCGTGTCAGCAGGATATGGAAGCCAGCGTCGTCGTATCGCCGCTCCGATTCGGTGATCTGACGGGGGCGTGCACCTGCCGTCGAGGTCAGCTCAGGGAAGTCGGTCGTTTCCGAAGTCTGGGTGGCGATGCTGGTGATATACGGCCATGACGATGAGCTGTTGAGCCGTGGCCCGGTAACGCATAGCGTAGGGAAAGCCGGTCGTGGCTACCTTCCGTTCGATGATGACACCTTGGTCGTCGTGGATCGTGGGTGTTCCTGCGTTGGGCCAGCGACAAGCTGATGCGATTGTTACGCCAACGGCCGCGACGAACCGGTCGCCCAACCCCGATTGTTGCTGCTCGTACCATTCCCACCCGCTGACGACATCGCCCTCGGCGAGCGAGTGGAGCATGAAGGGCAAACTCATGTGTGCTGGCGCTACGCGCGACGTTCGTCGATTCGCGAGACGAGGATTTCCCACGTCACGAGCCTGGCCTCGCCCGAGTCCAGCAGTGTTGCCCGACGTTCGGTCTCAGCCGACCACAGTCGGTCTACCTCGGCGTCCTCAACGCTCTCCGAGTCGAGGCTCGCGAGCAGGCCTGAGGCGAGCAATGCTCGGTCTTCAAGCGGGAGCGTGAGTGCTTGCTCAAGGAGTGTCTCAGCTGCATTGGTCACAACAAAAACCCTACCTGATGCCGTGGGCGAGGCCGTTTCACCGGTCCGTCTAGCCGAGCCTCTCCAACAGCGCCGATGAAATCGTCGTGACCTCGGGGCGTCGGTGTGCGGTCCGCCGAAATGTAACGGTAGGTAACGGGGCGAGAGTTACATTTCAGGTCGCCACTACATCGAATCCTTCGACAGGTCATTTGAAGATCGTTCTGTAGCTATCCGAGGATCGTGTCGACTCGTTGGTTGCCGACGTGTTCTTCGTCGTCGAGTGCGCCGACGTAGGTGGAGACGAGGGTTTCGACGCTGTGTCCGAGCCGTCGTGCCGTCTCGGCGAGGGGCATGCCGGCGCGCAGCCACGTCGTGGCCGCGGCGTGGCTGCAGTCGTAGACCCTGATGGGTCGCTGGCCGACCGATTCGAGCGCTCGGTGCCAGGCTCTCGCCCGGTTTGATCCGCTCGGCATGGTGTCGTTGCGGGTTCGAAACAGCAGACGCTCGGGCAATGTGAGATCGTTCTCTTCGACCCAGTCGCGCAGCATGGCGACGAGCACCGGCGGGATCGGCACGCTGCGGGGCCCGGTCTTCGGTTCGCCTGGCTCATCGAAAGAGATGTCGGCTTCGGTGACGTCGAGTCGCCCCCAACCTTCGGCCGGTAGCTCAGTGGATCGGACGCGGAGCATGACGACTTCGGATGGTCGCAGGCCGGCGTAGTAGGCGACTGCGGTCATCACCCGGTAGGTCTTGCTGCCGGGTTGTTGGGTGACGATCGCGTCGATCGCTGCCGCCATCGCAGCCGGGCCGGGCAACGTACCGGACATCGACCTTGCGCGTACGTGCGACCTTTCGGCGTGCCCGATTCTTGGACCGTGGCGGCCATGCGTCTGCTGGAACGGCGCCCGACAATGCCATGGCCGAATCGGTGAACGGCCTCTACAAGACCGAGCTGATCCGCCGCCAAGGCCCGTGGCGGCACGCCGACCACGTCGAACTGGCGACACTCACCTACATCGACTGGTTCAACCAGCGCCGGCTCCACAGCGAGTCGGCGACATCCCACCCGCCGAGTTCGAGAGCCTCTACTACGCTCGAACCCGGACCCAACATCAAGTCCCCACACCAACCCGGACCTGATGCAAGAGACCGGCCGGTTCGTTCTCCTGCTCCAACTCGCGGATCCGGGCCGCGTCCGTGGTCGTCACGCCGGGCTTGTCGCCGGCGTCGATCTCGCTCTGCTTGACCCAGGTGCGCAGCGACTCCACACCGAACCCGAGCTGCTCGCCGATCCGCTGGATCGTGCCCTGCTCCTGACCGAGTTCCTCGCGGAGCTGCATCACGAGACGGACCGCGCGCTCCTTGAACTCAGGCGTGTACCGACGCGTTGTTGGACTGCTGTGACTTGCCATGACTCATTCTCGTTTCCAAGATCATGAGTCTCCGCGGATCCCAGTGCGCTTCAGGGCAACGGCGGTGCTTTACTGGGCCCTTGCGGTCCATGCCCCCCACACGTTACGCGCACAGTGGTGAAGTGAGCTTGGCATATCAAGACTTCGGCGCCGGTCCTATCACGTTGTTTGCGGTTCCTCCGCTGGCGCGCAACATCGAGCTTGCGTGGGAGTCCCCCCAGTACCGCCGCTATTTCGACCGTGTGGCCAGTTTCAGCCGCTACGTGCACTTCGACAAACGAGGCACGGGGACATCGGACCGCACGCTTCCCATGCCGTCGTTGGAGACGCGAGTCGACGACATGCGAGCGGTGATGGATGCGGCAGGGGTCGAACGAGCCTTCCTGTGGGGCAGCTCGGAGGGCGGCCCCATGGCTCTTCTGTTTGCGGCCACCTACCCCGAGCGGGTCGACGGCCTCGTGCTCGATGGGACCGCGGCAGTTCTGGTGCCGGCCTCCGAGTCCTCCGAGGCGTGCGAACGACGGCTGGCTCTACGCGAGCGCTGGCTCAGCGCCTGGGGAACTGAGCACTCCGTGACGTTGGCCCTCATGGCGCCTTCGATGGCGTCGGATCCCTGGTACCGGACGTGGCAGCCTCGATACGAGCGCCAATCCGCAAGCCCGGCGGGCTTGCGCGACCTGATCGCCATGAATGACGAGATCGACGTGAGAGCCGTATTGGGTGACATCGACGTGCCGACCCTGGCTCGTCACCGGGTGGGAGATCGCGTCGTGCCGGTCGATCGAGCCCGAGAGACCATCGCAGCCATCCCCGGAGCGCGGTTGGTCGAGTTTCCGGGCAACGACCACTTCGCCCACATCGGTGCTGACATCGACGACTGGTTGACGCTTGTCGAGGAGTTCATCACCGGTGCTCGCCCACGGCCGTCGAAAGCTCGGCCCAGCCCGCGCCACAGTCAAGGTCGGATCGCTGCAAGCATCAGCACGCTCGGAGGCTTCAAAGTTGTCGTCGACGGCCAGGAGGTCCCGCTGTCGGCGTGGGGGTCCCGGCGGGCGCGTCAACTGTGCAAGAGGCTGACGGCGGCATGTGGTAATCCGGTTCCTCGCGAACAGCTCGTCGATCTGCTCTGGCCCGAAGAACGGGGTCAACAGCGCCTCAGTGCCCGTCTATCCGTGCAGCTCTCGACGGTTCGGAGGATCTTGGGCGGCGGCGTAATCGCCGACCGCGACGCCGTACGCATCGATGTGAGCGACATCCACCTTGACCTCGCCGATCTCCGCGCAGCCGCCGAGGCCGGTGACTGGGGCCAGGTCGTTGAGCTGTATCGGGGCGACTACCTCCCATTGGACCTCTACGACGACTGGGCGGTCGAGACCAGGGACAGCATCCGTGCCCTGTTCATCCGCGCCGCAAGCCGACTCGGCGCAACAGCAGTGGCGGCCGGCGATCACGACCGGGCTGCCGCTCTTGCCCGCAAAATCCTGGCTGCGGATCGATTCGACGAGGATGCACATCGCCTCCTTATCGTCGCGCTCTTCGCCGCTGGTCACGCCGGCGCAGCCCGCCAAGCTCACGCCCTCTACGCCATGCGCATGGAGGAACTCGGAGCTCCGCCGGCGCCCTTTGATCGGCTCATCGGGCCCGGGCACTGAGGTAGCGCCGAAAGGTATTCGGAAGAGTCGTCGTGAAGATGCACGCATGGACGAACAACTCACACCCGAATCTATCCTGCAACTGGGCCTCGGCTTCTGGGCCTCCAAAGCTCTCCTGAGCGCCGTCGAGCTCGGCGTATTCACTCACCTGGCCAACGGACCCCGAGACGGCGAGGAGATCTGCGTTGATCTGGAGCTCCACCCCAGAGCCACGAAAGACTTCCTGGACGCCCTGGTGTCAGTGGGCATGCTCGAGCGGACCGACGGCAGATACCGCAACTCGCCTGCGACGGACCTCTTCCTTGACCGCGACAAGGCGTCCTACGTCGGGGGCATGCTCGAGATGGCCAACGCTCGCCTCTATCCGTTTTGGGGGTCGCTGACCGAGGCGCTCAGATCGGGCCACCCTCAGAACGAGGCGAAGGTCGGCGAGAACTTCTTTACCGCCCTTTACGAGGACGCTGACCGTCTCGAGCAGTTCTTGCACGCCATGACCGGGATCAGCATGGGAGACGCCCACGTCCTTGCTGACAAGTTCCCGTGGGACCGGTACAAGACCATCATCGACATCGGAACCGCAGAGGGCTGCGTTCCTGTCCAAGTCGCAACGCGCCACCCGCACCTGTCGGGAGGAGGATTCGATCTGCCGCCAGTGGGTCCAATCTTCGAAAGGCATGTCGCGTCCTTTGGCCTCGCCGACCGGCTCCGCTTCTACTCTGGGGACTTCTTCTCGGATCCGCTTCCCTCGGCGGACGTGCTCGTGATGGGTCACCTTCTCCACGACTGGAGCCTCGATGAAAAGCTCCTGCTGTTGCGTAAGGCATACGACGCGCTCCCCAGCGGCGGGGCGCTGATCGTCTACGAGAGCATCATCGACGATGACCGTCGGTCCAACACCTTTGGGCTTCTCATGAGTCTCAACATGCTCATTGAGACCCAGGATGGTTTCGACTACACGGGCGCCGACTGCCAGTTGTGGATGTCAGAAGTCGGCTTTCAGGACACATATGTCGAGGCATTGGCGGGGCCCGACTCGATGGTGGTCGGAATCAAGCCGAGCTAAGCGAAGCCGCCAACGAGCCTGGCAGCAAGGCGCCCGCTCTCGCCGTTATCCAGACGCTGAAAAATTGATCCATTTACCCACCCGGCCGGAATTCCAGCCGCATCGCGAGGCATGACATGAAAATGCTCTTCAGCTCCACCCCAGGGGACGGTCACATCAACCCGATCCTCCCTCTTGCGACCGCCCTCGCCGTCGGGGGGCACAACGTAGCGTTCGCAACATCGCCCGAGCATGCCCCGAAGCTGCGAGGGCACGGCTTCGAGTGGTTCAGCTGCGGTCCGGACAACGACACGCTGACATCGCGTCTGCTACCCCATCTGGGTGAGCTCCCCCCGCTCACGTCCCCCGACTACTTTCCATGGGTCATCTCCCGCCGCTACGCGATCGGCGATGCTCCCGACAGAGTGGCTGACCTGCTGGGAATCGTCCGTACGTCGCAACCCGACTTGCTCATCTTCGAATCCTGTGACCTTGCGACGCCGATCGTCTCGGCTTCGACTGGCATCCCGGCAGTTCACCACTCTTTTGGTCGCGCATTTGCGTCTCGCTGTTACACCGACTCCATGCCCTACATCGAAGCCCTGTGGAAGCGATTTAGCGACGGGCCACCACCGCTTTGCGGCATGTATGAGAACAACAAGTTTGTCGACATCTGCCCCACAGCCATCCAAGGCTCAGGCGTGCCCTCCTCCGCCTCCTCCCTGGCGATGAGCCCCGCCGGGCCGCCACCACTTGACCCTGCCCCGGAATGGATCGCTCAGCTGCCCGACCGGCAAAGCGTGTATGTGACGCTCGGAACCGTGTTCAACCGGATCGACCAGTTCCGGATGTTTATCGAGGCGTTCGCCGAAATGAACGTGAACCTCATCATGACGATCGGCAATAGCAACGATCCAGCAGACCTCGGAACGCCACCGCCCAACGTCTTCATCGAGCGGTTCGTGGCCCAGGACCTGATCCTTCCCTACGTGAGCGCCGTGGTCACCCACGCAGGATCGGGCTCCATGCTCGCCGCTCTGTCCCACGGCACGCCGCTGTTAATGCTTCCGCTCGCTGCAGACCAGTACGAGAACGCACGGGCATGCAGCTCCTTCGGCGCAGCACGAATGCTGACACCGGGCCAGATCACACCCGACCTTTTGGCTGAGGAGCTGCAGCTCGTCCTCTCCGAGACGGCGTACAGTGATCGCGCTCGGTTGGTTTCCGATGAGATTGTCACCATGCCGACGCCGGCTGAGGTTGCTCGGTCGATCTCAGAATCACTGGGGTGCTGAGGCAACGGGGCTCTACGCGACTGAATGTCCATCGGGCAACGATTGCTGAAGTCTCCGCGAGGCGCCGACCGCCGGCTGGGTGGTCGCGAAGGGCGATCCAGCCGCAGTCCTGTCGCCATTCAAGTTGCTTGCGTTGCGGCGAGGGTTCACCCTGTCCGCCTACGGGTACACGAACAAAGGAAACCGGCGAGCCCTCGTTGTCGGCCTACCTGCTGCCCAGACTCTCGTCGAGCCGCCAGATGACTCCGAGCGATCTCCACCGATTCCCGAAGTCGCGCTCCACGATCCGATGGGGGCGATAGTCGGAGACGGGAGCGACGAGTCGTACCTGCAATCCTCCGTGTTGGCCCGAGAACTGGACAGCCTCTACGCCCGCGGACACGCAGTCGGTTGGCGCCGGCATCAAATTCTCGATGTCGAGGCGTGGCCCGGCCCTCCCCTGACCGACGTATCGCCTTCACATCCACGGGCAACAGGCTCACCCGAAACATGGACCTGACCAGAACTCAAACCGGAAAGCTTCGCCCCCACCGTGTCGCCGTCGGCCTCGCTCGTCGTCACCACCTTCTACACCTACACGGCGTTCGACCTAGAACAGATCATCAGACATCGCGATATGGGGAACGACTTAGTACCGAGCGAGAAGCAGATCTGGTCGGCTCAGGGCGTGTCGGCTACATGAACTAGAAGAAGGCGCAGCGGCACCATTGTGTCCATCCGTTGCCGCCCCTAGACCGGTCCGCATCGGGCCCCCTGCATTCAAGGCGTAGTGCGTCTCCCGCGCATGCGAGGTGTTGTTACGGCACTGTTGCGTTGTCGGATCTCGTGTCGGCGGCGAGGGTGTGCGAATGAAACGTGGTGGTCGTGTCACCGTGTCGAGTCAGCTCTCGTCCTCGTTCACTGGGTTCCGGTTTCCACCGGATGTGATTCTGTTGGCGGTGCGTTGGTATCTGCGGTTCGGGTTGTCGTTCCGGGATCTGGAGGAACTTCTCGCCGAATGCGGCGTCGAGGTCGACCACGTCACGCTGCACCGCTGGGTGCAACGGTTCACACCGTTGCTGATCGACGCGGCAAGACCATGCCGCCATGCTGTCGGGCGACGATGGTTCGTTGATGAGACCTATGTCAAAGTTGCCGGCGTGTGGCGTTACGTGTATCGCGCCGTCGATGGATACGGCCAGGTCATCGACGTGTACGTCTCGGTCTGCCGCGACATCGCAGCGGCACGCAGCTTCTTCACCACAGCGATCACCGAGCACGGGGGACCGGACGAGATCGTCACTGACCGGGCTGCCGCGTTGGCGAACGTCATCGAGGAGCTGCTGCCGTCGGCGTTGCACAACACGATCAAGTATGCGAACAACCGCGTCGAGTGTGACCACGGCCGGCTGAAAGCACGGTTGCGGCCGATGCGCGGCTTGAACACCGACCGCACCGCAGCGGTGATCATCGAAGGTCACGCGTTCATCCAGAACCTCCGACGCGGCCACTACGAACTCGGCATCGACGCGCGACATACGCATCTTCGCTGTGCCGCAGCATTCGACGAACTCGCCTCGATGATCTGACCAGTCCGTGCCAACGCCGGTCGGCCGCGCAACCCGATCGAACAACGCAACAGTGCCGTATCGAGTCGTGCTCGACGCCCAGCGACCATGGTGGATAGCACGCCTGTGGCTCGACACCCCAGTCTCTGCGGGGATCTCCGCAGCAATCGTGTCATGGCGCTCGCACACACCGGCCCATCGTGACTGACGTCGACCACAACCGGACAAGATCTCGTGCAGCGGTGGCTGATGCGCGCACATCAGAGCCTTCGTCAAAAGGGAACTCAGGCCGACAGGGCGCGAGGCAACGGTCAGATCTGCCTACGGGTCAGTGCGCTACACAGTTCTCGCCGACCGGGGCGTCACCGACGTCGCCGGGTCACCCAACAAGTACCTCGCGCCCGATCCGTACCGCGCAGCTGTGTCACCGGCGTTGTATAGCGCGCATGAGCGCAGTGAGAGGCAGCCGCAGCCGATGCAATCGCTGAGCTGGTCGCGCACGCGTTCGAGGATGGCGATCTGTTGCTCGAGTCGCGGCCGCCAGTGGCGCGAGAGCTGCGCCCAATCGGACTTGTTGGGAGAGCGATTCTCTGGAAGGCTCGCCAACTCGTTGCGGATCTCGTCGAGGGACAACCCAACCTGTTGAGCTGTTGCTCATAGGCGCCTGCTTATGGAGTGGCCCAGCATGGGTCACGGGTGTGGACCGACGTCGACGTCGGTCTTGAACGTCGACGTCGTGCCCCTCGTCATGTGGGCAGTGAGGTGATGTCGTTGAGGTGGCGGCGGATCTCGGAGACGCCGGTCACCGCCGTGTCGAGGTCTGCGGCGCAAGCGAGAAGGTTGAACGTACGGCAGCCGGCGGCGACGTACGGCGCGAGGAACTCGGCGATGGTGTCGGGTGACCCGCACGGGCTGTAGCGCTCGAACCGTTCGAATGCGAGTTGGTACAGGCCTTCCATGGTCGGAGCGAGTGAAGCGCGACCCGTCGCAGGATCACTCCCGACGCCGCACCAGACCCGCATCGCGTGTTGCCACTCAACGTTCTGTCGCCCGGCCGCTGCAGCGTGCTCGTCGATGACGGAGGTCGCTTCTTCGAAACGTCGAGCGGAGTTCCAGATGCCGATCCATCCGTCGGCGAGGTGTCCGGCCCGGCGCAGTGCGACATTGGAGCGACCTCCGACGATGATCGGGATCGGTGGTTGGGGCGCAGGCAGGATCAGGGCTTCGTCGAGGTCGAAGAACTCGCCGTGGTGAGTGACCGGAGCACCCGTGAGCAACGCCCGGAGAACGCTCAGCGATTCGTCCATCCGCCGTTCCCGAGTGCGTGGATCGACACCGCAGATCTCGAACTCGTGGCGATCCTCGCCACCGGCGCCCACGCCGAGCACCAGCCGGCCGGGGTACCGCTCGGACATCGACGAGAGTTGCCGGGCCACAAGCACGGGATGTCGCAGGGGCAGCAGGTACACGGCCACGAACGCTCGGAGGAAGGGTTGGGTCGCGAGCTCGTGGGTCGCTCCGATGAGCCCATCGAAACCTGCTCCGACGAAGAAGCTGACGTGGTCGCCGCACACGACATGATCGAGGCCGGCAGCGGCGATCGCATGGGTCGATGCCGAGGGCGTCGCGTCCGGGGTGAGCGCGGCCATGCCGACGGACACCATCGTCTCGGCACACGCTGCCGAACCAGGGTGGGGTCGGGCCCGAGGCCCGGGTTGCGCGAGGTGTGTCATTTCAGTCATGTCATGGCTCCACGAATCGTTGTGTCGGCTTGTCGGCACCTGCCCTTCACCCACGAGCCCGTCGTCACCGACTCGGCGGTCGATCAGATCGTTGAAGCGCTTACAGGCCTGAACCGGCCTCGGCAGCGCAATCAGTAGTGGTGGCAGCCCGGCCGAACCATCGATTCACAGCCGCTGACGTTACGGCTCGCTGCCCGGCCCAGAAGAGGATCCGGTCGAACAGGCCTGTCTGCTCGCCAGAGTGGGTTACGACGGCGGTGTTGCGTTGTTCGATCAGGTGTCGCGTTGCAACCGGGTCCGCTGTTGTCCTGCTCAGAGCATTGACGCCAGTTCATCGAAGGCAGCGGCGCAGCGGAGATGCTCGGCTCGTGTGTCGACGCCGAGTTCGTAGTAGCCGCGGCGAAGGTTCTGGATAAACGCGTGGCCAGTGATGATCACGGTCGCAGCGCAATCCGTCTTCAGCCCGCGCATCGGCCGCAGCCTTGCTTTCAACCGGCCGTGATCGCACTCGACCCGGTTGTTCGCATGTTTGATCGTGTTGTGCAACACCTGCGGCAACAACTCCTCGACGACATTCGCCAATGCCGCGGCCCGGTCGGTGACAACCTCGTCCGGTTCGCCATGCGCAGCGATCGCCGTCGTGAAGAACCGTCGCGCCGCGGCAATGTCGCGGCGAGCTGAGACGTGCACGTCGATGACCTGGCCATATCCGTCGACAGCGCGGTACACGTAGCGCCACACGCCGGCGACTTTGACGTAGGTCTCGTCGACGAACCAGCGCCGCCCGACAGCATGACGGCACGGCCGCGCCGCGTCGATCAGCAACGGTGTGAACCGCTGCGCCCAGCGATGCAGTGTGACGTGATCCACCTCGATGCCGCGTTCCGCGAGGAGTTCTTCAAGGTCTCGGTAGGACAACCCGAACCGCAAGTACCAGCGCACTGCAAGCACGATCACCTCCGGCGGAAACCGGTACCCGACGAACGCCAACGTCAGCTCTGCGGACACTGCGACACGACGACGGCGGTTCATTAGCACACATCCTTGTCACTCACACACGATCCGCCAACGCAACAGTGCCGCCTCAACGACTCCACCGCGCCGCCGGTCCACGTGCGAAGCCCAAAGTCGCGTCGGCGAACACGAGGTCCGGGCTCGCACGACGCCGCTGAGTGCGATGGTCACGGCGTGCCAGAGCGGCAGCAGCTGAGTAAAGACACACGGTCTCCGCAGTGATCCCCGATCAACGACAGATCCTGCTCGACGAGGGAGGGCTGACGCCTCCTCGATCACCGGATATCCAGAGTTATGCGTGGGAGGGCTTGGTGGCTTGGAGCGTGTAGCTGAGGGCCAATCGGTCGCGGCCGTGGTTCAGAACGAACTCGCCGTCGTAGGTGTCGCTGTTCTTCATCAGGTCACCCAGTGGGTTCCAGGGCAGCTCCCGATGTTCGTCGAACGCGGTGATCGTGAGACCCGCAGCCCACAGCGCGTTGAAGATCTCGGAAAGTCCGTGGTTGAAGTGGATGATGTCTGGCGCGGCGAGCGCACCCTCGCCGCCGTAGGTGACCGCCTCGCTGAACTCAACGCCCTCAGTCTCGAAGTACGGAAACTCGACAACGAGAAGGCCATCGGGTCGCGGGTCACTCATCGTCCACAACATCGGGTGGGCTTCCCGCATGAACAACCGCCCGCCAGGCCGCAGAAGTTGCGCGACCACGCGGCCCCAATGCGCGATGTCTGGCAACCAATTGATGGCACCGATCCCGGTATAGACGAGGTCGAAGCGAGCAGTACCCAACGCATCGACTGCGTCGTACAGATCGGACTCGACGTATTCGACGGCTGCACCCGCACGCTCAGCCAACTGTCGTCCCGCGACCAGCGCCGCAGGGGAGAAGTCCAGACCCGTGACACTGTGAGCGCCAACACGGGACAAGCTGACCGTGTCGGTGCCGATGTGGCATTGCAGATGCACAACATCCAATCCGTCGAGACGACCGAGTCGTGGCAAGTCGTAACTCACGACCCTGCTGACGTGGCGAGGATCGTCGAAGGCGTCCAGGTGGTAGCCGCCTGGAGCCGTGTGCAGAGGGACGCGAGATTCCCAATTTGCCTTGTTCACCTCGCGCCACCGGTCTGTATTCATGGGGTCCCCACCGTACCCAAAACTGTCGCCCCGAAGTTGCGACACATCGAGTGCGGCTCGCGCGGCACACATTGGCGATCTGAAGCGGTTCCACAAGGCCATCATCTCGCATGCTCCGCTCGCCGTCGGAACCTTCGCACCGGCACGAGCGTGGTCATATCGCCAGGCGGTACCCAGGTCGAACTTGGACAAGGCGATATGACGAGCGACGACAACGAACTTGTGAGGGACAATCACCAACTCGGGTGCTGTTGATCAGCCTCGGATGAAGGTGGGGGATCTGGTCCAGGACAGAATCGTCATTTGCACGCGTGCGGTCCCGCTGTTCCCCTTCCCCTCCGCAGGCCCTTCGGTGTACATGAACAGGATGGACCTGGGTGGGAATGGCACCTCGGCAGGGGTCCTGTGGACGGAGGACGAGACACCGAGCATCGCTCGGTTGAGGTTGTCGGGCAGGGTGACCCACCCGGGCGGGTCGATGATCGTTGCGGCGACAGAGCATGTCGGTGACCAGCCCGTACACCTCGACGGACGCATCGGGGTCCACCATGGTGCGGTCTCGTGCGGATGGTGCGGAAGATCGCCATCGAATGGACCACGGTTCACGCGCCGACGGCGAAGAACGGCGCGGCCCTAGCGGGACCGCGCCGTTCAATCGGGCCGTGCACCTCTGGCAGACGGCCTCGTGGCTCGCTGTACCGCACGAGCTGTTCAATCATTTTGGTGCTGTGACTGGCCCGCGGCGGGGCGAGCTGCTTGGCCTGCTGCAGGCGTTGCTCGGCGCGTCGCTGGATCCGCTCCTTTGCCCCAGGCTGGCTTCCTGGGCATCTGCAGTTCGGGTTGTCGTACCGCGACCTGAAAGAACTCCTCCCAGAACGCGCCGTCGAAGTGGACCATGTCGCGCTGCATCGGTGGGTGCAACGGTTCGCACCGTTGCCAATCGACGCAGCGCGACCCTGCCGCCATCCGGTGGGAAGCCGCTGGTTCGTGGATGAGACCCCTGTGAAAGATCGCAGGCAAGTGACCTCAGGTGCACCGCGCTGTCGAAGGCTACGGCCAGGTCATCGACGTGTACGTCGCGCCGCGGCGTGACACCGCTGCAGCGCGACGGTTCTTCATGACCGGGATCGCCGTGCATGGCGATCCGGAAGAGGTCGTCACCGACCGGGCGCGGCGTTGAGGAATGTGATCGAGGACTTGTTGCCGCGGGCGTTGCATAAGACGACCACGTCTGCAAAAACCCGGTTGACTGTGATCACGGCCGGTCGAAAGCAAGGTTGCGGCCGATGCGCGGCTTGAAGACCGACCGCACCGCACCGGCGATCATGACTGGCCACGCGTTCATCCAGAACCTCCGGCGCGGCACTACGAACTCGGCATCGACACCCCGGCCGGCCACCTTCGCTGGCTGCTGCATTCGACGAACTCGCTTCAACGAACTGAGCAGACCATGCCAGATTCGATCTCGCTCGCGAACACGAGCAAACAACGCAACAGCGCCACTCAGGGCGTCTGGATTGTGCGGCCGCTGAAGGCGACGAGGCGCAGTAGTGGCGTCGCGTCGACCGGTGGCTCGGTGGCTTGAGCGAAGGTGTCACCATCGCGCATTTCTGGCGAGATCGCTTGTCGTGCGAAGGTTTCGATCTCGGCCACCATGTCGTCGGCGGGATCCCACTGTTGTTGGGTGGAGGTGGCCAGGTCCCATCCGTGGATGAGTCCATCGAAGGCGACGACACGCGCGAACGTGGAGCCGGGCATCGGCCCGAACGGAGTGTCGATCGTTCGCTCGAGAGCGCCGGGAGTCTGGACTGCTCCGCCGAGAGCGTCCATCGCGACCTGGAACCTGTTTGACAGATCGTCGTTGTTGACCGGTGCCTCTGTGCCGTGCGATGGAGGCGGTTCTCCTCGGAACGCCGGAGCGTAGGCGGATGCGAGTCCGGTCATGTGCTCGAGCACGCCTGCAACCGTGAACGACGCACAAGGCGTGGGGCCATCGAATTGGTCTGCCCCGATGCCAGCGCCGACCTTCTTCAGCATTGGAATGATGACTGCCAGCTGCTCATTACCTTCCATGTGACCCTCCTCGGGTGCGGTGTCGTCGACCCTAACGTTCTGCTCAACCGGCCATAGACGTGAGCATGTGGTTGAGGACTTCAGCATGTTCGACTTGTGGGCTGAAGAGAATGACTTCGGCGTCTTGCACGACGCGGACGCTGTGACCGGGCGGCCAGTAGAAGAGGTCATCCCCCACGCAGATCTCTTCCTCGCCGCTGGTGTAGGTGAGCACAACCTCGCCCGAGATCATGAATCCCCAGTGCGGGGCGTGGCAGTCATCGTTGTCGAGGCCCTTGAGCAACGGCGCGATATCGGTGCCGGCGCCGAGAGAGAAATATTCGGCCGACAGTGATCCGTAGCCGGTCGCGTCGCCGAAGTTCAGTGCTTGGCGAGCGATGGCTCCCGGTACGTCGATTTTGGTTGGGATGTCGTTCTTGGTGATGCGCATCAGTCCTCGGTTCTCGTGACGGAAGCGATCCCCCGTGTGTTCCTCATCCAAGACCTCAACACGGTGCCCGTCCAGTTCCATAACTGAACTGTGAAAGATTGGCGCATGAAGACGTACGCCCAGTATTGCCCGATCTCTCGCTCCGCGGAGCTCCTCGGTGACCGGTGGACCATTCACATCGTGCGCGACCTGCTGACCGGTACGACGAGGTTCAACGAACTCATCAGCGGAAACCCCGGGCTCTCGCGGGCGCTGTTGAGCCGGCGGCTGCAGCAGTTGAAACGCGCAGAGATCATCTCCCAGGATGCGAGCGGCCGCTATCACCTCACCGCATCGGGACGTGATCTCGAACCGGTCGTGTTCGGACTCGCGACCTGGGGGGCACGGTGGACGTTCGGTGAACCGGTGCCGGACGAACTCGACCCGGACCTGCTGATGTGGTGGCTGCACCGCCGGCTCGACCCGAGCAAACTGTCCGGCGCCCCGTTCACAGTCTTCGTCAAGTTCTCCGATCATCCCAAGCGCTACTGGATCGTGGTCGAAGACGACGCCTCACTGTGTCTCGCCGACCCGCGATTCGACCTCGACATCACCGTGTGCACCGATCGGTCGACGATGTACCGCGTTTACCTTGGGCACATCCCACTGGCCGACGCACACCGCGACGGACTGATCACGCTCACGGGCACGACAACATCGGTCCGACAATTCATCGCCGCCTTCCAACAGTCTCCCGTCGCCACAATCGTCGCCACCGAATCACCCGGATGACTTGCGATGTATTGGGTCGCAGAGCGACGGTCAAACCTGGCGAGGCCTGTTTCCGGGTATGAACGCCTGTGCGTCGGGTCTCCGCCAAACTTGCGGACGAGGTCAAAGAGATACTCGTCGAGTTCGATAGGGTGAAGGCGAGCAGGATGGCTGTTTCTTCGCTGTCTGCCTCGCGAGCTTCGGCCGAACGGGCGCGGTGACTTGATCGGGCGAGGTAGTAGTCCCACTCACGATGAGTAGATGGGCGCGCTCGAGTGATGAGAAGGTCAGCGTCAGCATCGGTGCATCGGGTGTGTCCACCGTCGAACCTTACGCTGTGCCGCGTCGGACGATGTTCGGCCACGCAGCCTGGTTGGCCTACCTGGGGGAAGGTTCCGCCTTCTTGTCACCGCCGGTGTAGGTCCAGACAAACTGGATTCTGTTGGCGTTGAACGGTTTGCCTGCGGGTGTTGTGGAGATCGTGATGGTCACGAGCGCCCTGATGATCTCGCGTTGGCGAACGATGCTGTGT
>JAYTOM010000189.1:0-12163 GCA_043747765.1 Actinomycetota bacterium | reverse complement strand
AGCTTCACATGGGGTCACGTCCGCCAACTCGACAAGGTCACTGGCGTGTTGTTGGGGCGAGCGTGGGCTGCGGGTGGCGGACCCGGTGCCAGCCCGGTGATCATCGATGTCGACTCCACGATCTGTGAGACGTACGGACTGAACAAACACGGTGGCGCGAAGTTCACCTACACCCACGTTCGCGGCTATCACCCGTTGATCGCCGCGGTCGCGGTCGCCGGCACCGGCGACATCGTGCATCACCGGTTACGGGGCGCCAACGCCAACACTGCCCGCGGCGCGGCCGGGTTCTTGACCGAGACATTCAACCGGGCCCGCACCGCCGGAGCGGCCGGACCGTTGACTTTGCGCGCTGACTCCGGGTTCTACACCGCCGCGCTCGCGGCGGCCTGCCGGCGCGCTGACGTCAAGTTCTCGATCACCGCCAAGATGAGCACAGCAATCCGCAACAAAGTCACCGCGATCGCCAACAACGACTGGACCGCGATCGCCTACTTTCTCGACTCCATCGCCGGCGGTGATTCGACCACGAGTGACAATGCCATCAGCGCCCCAACCGCAACGGTGACGGCGCCACCAAAGCCCCCGCCTGCCAGCACCGCGACCACGCCGGAGACCACAACGCAGACGACCGTCACAGTGGTCGAGGGAATGGGGCCACCCGTCAAAGCGACACCACAGGTTCCCGACGCGACGCCGGCGACCATGCTCCTGCTGGCGGGATTGGGCCCTGCTCGCTCAGCCGGGCAACGGTTCCTTCGGCAGGCCGAGCACCCGTTCGCCGACGATGTTGCGCTGGATCTGGCTCGTGCCACCCCAGATCGTCTCGCTCCGACTGAAGAAGAACGCGCTCATCATCGGGCTGACGGGATAGCCGGCACGCCGGTTGTCCCTTCCGGTTCCCGGCCATGCGGCGCTGACAAGGCCCGTGTCCACCAACATCGAGTGGGCACCCGCGATGTCCAATGCAAGTTCCATTGCTGCCTGGTGCATCTCCGACCAGAACATCTTGTTGGTCGCGCCGAGGGCGGTCACGCCGGCGTCACGTGACTTGTTCAACGTTGCGCTCAGCGAACGGAGGCCGTTGATCTTCAGGATCTGGATCCTGGTGTAGTACTCGGCCAGACGCTGGCGAATGCCCGGATCGGCGATCGTGCCGTTCACGGTGGCTGCCGCGACCATCAGTCGGTACTCCTCCTCGAAACGCCGATAGCCGGTCGTGGCGCTCATCCCGCGCTCGAACGCCAGCGTGGAGTTGGCAACCTTCCAGCCGTTGTTCACCCCGCCGACCACGTTGTCCTTCGGGCAGCGCGCGTTGTCGAAGAAGACCTCGCAGAACTCGGCAGTGCCATCCGGCTGGGTGATGCCGCGCACCTCGACGCCGGGCTGCTTCATCGGTACGAGGAGGTACGAGATGCCCTTGTGCTTGGAAGCATCCGGATCAGTGCGCGTCAGCAGAAAGCAGTAGTTGGCATGATGGCCTTGGGTGGTCCACACCTTTTGGCCGTTGATGATCCACTCGTCACCATCGAGAATCGCAGTGGTCTTCAGACTGGCCAGATCCGAGCCCGAGTTGGGCTCGCTGAACCCTTGACACCAGCTCATCGTGCCGTTGAGGATCTGCGGCAGGAACGTCTTCTTCTGCTCCTCGGTTCCCCACTGCAGGATGGTCGGACCAACCAGCGTGTCACCGAAGAAATCGGCGCGCAGCGGGGCCTTGGCACGTGCAAACTCCTCGGTCAGCACAACGCCCTGCATCGTCGTCAGGCCCTTGCCCCCGTACTCGACAGGCCACGTCGCACAGATCCAACCGCCCTCGAACAACGTTGTCGGCCACACGCCATTGAACGCCTTCCGATCCTCGTCACTCATCTCGAAGCCGGGTTCGAACCATCCGGCCGGAAGGTTGTGCTCGAGCCAGCTCCGAATCTCCTTGCGGAACGTTTCATCGACGTCTGAATAGCCAAGATCCATCCGACCAGTCTGGCACCGTCCCCGACAGTTTTACACACCGTTCACACTGGACGAACGTCGGTGAAACTGCCGGTCTCTATGGTCATCATCAGTGTTCAGCCCCGCTCCTGTGACCCCCCGTCCATGTGTCATCGACCCCCTCGGACACCTGGGCACACAGGAGCGGGCTGTTCTCTTTGCGTTGGCAGAGGATGCCGGCAAAGTCGTCAGTCGACGTGAGCTGGCGCGCCGGATCGGGATCGAGAACCTGAGCGAACGACGCTGCGACTCGCTCCTGGTCGGCGTGCGCAGAGTGCTCGGCCCGGACGCCATTCGCACGGTGCGCAGTCGCGGGTGGATCTTGCAGCCATCGGCGCAGGCGTTCCTCAAGGACCCTGCCACTGGCACTTGACACTTCACGCTCCGTGAGTTCTCCCCACGGAATGTGATATTGATGTAGAGTGCCCGATGTTGCGGCGCGGCGGGCGCCGTGACACCCAATCCGGGACCACATCAGCCCGGGCCACATCAGAAGGAATGGCGATGGACATCACAGACCTCCAGCACGGCGCATTGCTCCGAGGCGACACTGTCAACACGACAGCGAATCGCGAGCGACGTCGCCAACGACGACTCCTCCGCATCGTTCTGTGCCTCGCCCTTCCCCTCGGGTGGTTCTGGTACCGGCAGCTCAGCGGTGACCCGGTCAGCCCCGGACTTCCGCCGATCATCCGCCAGAGCCCGGAACTCACGCTGCTCGTGGTCCTCCTCGGGTTGATGTGTGGAATGGCCCTGCTGCCGTACATCGGCGCTGGCAAGTCGCCCCACACCTTGCTCCGGCCGTCGGACTCGAACATCCGCCTCGCCGATGTCGTCGGCGCCGATGGCACCCGTCGCGAAGCCATCGACACGCTCAACCTGTTCCTCAACCACGAGACGTTCGCCAACGAGCTCGGCGGTTCACCACGACGCGGAGTCCTGTTCGAGGGCCCACCTGGAACGGGCAAGACCTACCTCGCCAAAGCAATGGCCGCCGAGGCCGGTGTGCCGTTCCTGTTCGTCTCCGCGAGCGAGTTCCAGTCGATGTTCTTCGGCCAGACCAACCGCAAACTGCGCACCTACTTCAAAGCAATGCGCAAGGCCGCTCGCGCGGAGGGTGGGGCGATCGGCTTCATCGAGGAGTTCGATGCCATCGGCGGCAGCCGGAGCGGCATGGGTGGCAATTCGAGTCGAGAGGGAAGCGTGGGCATCGTCAACGAGTTGCTCGTCCAGATGCAGAGCTTCGATCTCCCGACCGGATGGCAGAAGAAGAAGGCGACCATGCTCGACCGGATCAACAGCCTGCTTCCGGCCACACTCGCGCTGTCGCGAGCCCAGCCCAAAGCCGCCAATGTGCTGCTGATCGCGGCCACCAACCGCGCCGCCGATCTGGACCCGGCCCTGCTCCGTCCCGGCCGCTTCGACCGCATCATCCACTTCGATCTGCCGCCACATGCCGACCGCGTCGAGATCGCCGAGTACTACCTGTCGCGCAAGAAGCACGACGACGAGGTCACATCGGGTTTCATCGCCGACCTGTCCGCCGGCTACACACCGGTGCGCATCGAGCGCCTGCTGGACGAGGCCCTAATCATCTCCTTGCGTCACGGACGGCGGATGATGAGCCACGACGATGTCGTCGAGGCCCAGCTCGTCACGGAGATCGGTTTGTCGCACGAAGTCGGGTATCACCCTGATGAGCGCAACCGGGTGGCCATCCACGAAGCCGGTCATGCGTTGACCGCTGCGTTGTTCGGCCGCGAAATCCGTATCGCGTCCATCCTGCGACGGGGCAGCTCGCTCGGCCTGGTCTCCCATGGCGACGCCGAGGAGCGTCACCTCCGCACACCCACCGAAGGGCGTGACCTGATCGCCGTCGCACTCGCCGGCCGCGCCGCCGAGATCCAGGAGTTCGGCGAGGCCAGCAGCGGCATCGCGTCCGATCTGGCCGCGGCCACCACCATCGCATCCCAGCTCGTCGGTCAACTCGGTGGCGGCGACAGCCTGATCAGTCTGGAAGCTGCCGCGATGCCGGGTAACCTCGTTGCCAAGGTGCTCTCCGACGAGGCATCACGACGCAAGGTGGAGTCGATCCTCGATGGAGCAGCCGACCACGCCGCATGTCTGGTGATGGAGCATCGCGACGCGCTCCTGCGTCTGGCCAGCGCGCTCCTCGAACGTGACGAGCTGAACGGTGCCGAGGTGCATCGCATCGTCGCCGACAGCCGCCGCTCGACCACTGCCTGACGATCAGCTGGCCGGGCCGACGCGTTTGGGAACGACCACGACGGTGCCGTCCGGATCGTGATGCACGTTGACGCTCACGCCGTAGAACTCGGCGAGGGTCTCGGCGCGTAACACCTCCCGGGCTGTCCCGGCAACCACCAGATGACCCTCGAACAACAGCGCCAACCGGTCCGCATACAGCCCCGCCAGGGTCAGATCGTGCATCGCTGAAATCACCGTCAGACCGTGTTCGTGTCGGAGTCGGTCGACCAATTCGAGGGCCTGCTGCTGATGGCCGATGTCCAGCGCACTCGTCGGTTCGTCGAGCAGCAGGATCGGCGCCTCCTGGGCCAGAGCGCGGGCGATCACCAATCGTTGCTGCTCGCCACCGCTGAGCGAACCGAGTGCACGATCGCCGAACCCACTCATGTCCAGTCGCTCGAGCACGTTGGCGACCATCACCCGGTCGTGCGCCGTCTCTGTGCCGAAGTAGCCGATGTACGGATTCCGGCCGAGGAGCACGTAGTCGAACGCCGACATCTCCGGTGGAAGGAACGGCGACTGCGGAACGTAGGCCACCAGTTCGGCCCGACGTCTCGGGCTGCGCAGCGCGAGCGGCGCACCGTCGACGCTGATCTCGCCGGTGTGCGCGGCGAGACCGCAGACGGCGCGCAGGATCGATGACTTACCGGCACCGTTGGGTCCGATCAGGCACAGCCACTCGCCTGGTCCGACGGTGTCGGTGAAGTGATGGACCACCTCCGCCTTTCCGTAGCGAACGCTCAGATCCTGCAGCGCGAGCGAACTCATCGGGACGGATTCATCGGGACGGATTCATCGAGTGAGGCGACGTCGCATCAGGACGACGATGAAGAACGGAGCACCGAAGAACGCCGTGACGACACCGATCGGTGTCTCCGAACCGTGACTGAGCATCCGTCCGGGTATGTCGGCGAGAATCAGGAACGCTGCGCCGAGCACGATCGTCAGTGGCAGCAGCCGTCGGTAGCTCGCACCCGCCATCATCCGGATCGCATGGGGGACGACGATGCCGACGAAGCCGATCAGGCCGCTGACGGCCACCGCCGCGGCAGTACCGAGCGTGGCAGCCAACACGACGAACAGGCGAACACGTCCCACCTGCATCCCGAGTGACGCAGCTTCGTCGTCGCCGACGCGCATCACGTCCAACTGTCGCCGATGCACGAGCAGCACGACGCAACTGACGACGATGTAGGGCGCGACGAGCCTGACATCTCGCCAGGTCGCAGTGCTCAGCCGGCCGAGGATCCAGCTGTACACCTCGCGGATGACATTGCTGTTCCGGTACAGCACGAACGTCTGGATCGCCGTTGCCAGCGAGGTGATCGCGACGCCGGCCAGCACCAGCGTCAATGTCGAGTTCGACGAGCCGAACGCCGAGCCGATGAGATACGTGATCAACACCGCCACCGTGCCACCGAGAAACGCCGCCAACGGCAGCGGGTCGATCAGCCAGCTACGGGTACTGGCGCGCCCGAGGACGAACACGATCGTCGCGCCGAGGCCGGAGCCGGCGGCCACGCCGAGGAGATATGGATCGGCAAGGGGATTCCGGAACGCACCCTGATAGCTGGCTCCGGCCACAGACAACATTGCGCCCACCATCGCCGCCAAGACCACCCTCGGCATCCGCACTGCCCAGATCAAGCTCCAGTTGGCACTGGAGACCCCACCCGCGGGCCCGATCGACGCGCCGAGCACCAGCGACCCGACCAGGATCAGAATCGACAGTGGAAGCCACCAACGACCGCGCGACGAGGCGTTCCGGATGACATCCGGCTCCTGGGTCGCGAGCGTTCTGGCCGACATTCGATCATCCGCCCGAAGTCGGGCGCATTGCCTTGACCGCATCGACGATGGCCTGCATGTAGTCCACGACCCGTGGCCCCCATCGCGAGGCAATGTCATCGTCCATCGCGATCACGCCGTTGTTCTTGACCGCCGCAATGGCGCTCCACCCATCGCGAGCTGCAACCGTCGCCGCAGTTTCGCCGCAGCATTTTGTGTCGGCCAAGAAGATCAAACGCGGATTGGCGGAGATGATCAGCTCCGAACTGAGTTGCGGATAGTCGTTGCTCGCGTGGGCCTGATCGGCGATGTTCTGCAAACCCGCCAGTGAGTACAACTGGCCGACGAACGTCTTCGACGTCACCGAGAAGTAGGTGTTGTCGAGTTCGTGATAGTAGGTGATCGGTACTTCGTTGGTCGGCAGTCCGGCCAACGACGCTTTGATCTTGCCCTGCATCTCGGTGATCAGTGCACTGGCTGCGTCACCATTTCCGGTGAGCGTCCCCAGTTGCAGGATCTCGGAATAGACATCATCGAGCGACGTCGCCGCCGGCCCGATCCAGACCGGTATTCCCAGTGATTGCAGCTGAGCAGCGAGGTGGTTTGCGCCGTCGTCGGAGATCACGACGAGATCGGGCTTGTAACCAGCGATCGCCTCGACATTCGGCGTGAAGCCGGACAGGCTCGATTTCACCACAGCGACGGCCGCCGGATAGTTCGACTGGTCGTCGACGGCGATGACCTGAGCACCGGCGCCGATCGCGAACAGCGATTCGGTGTGCGTCGGTGCCAGGGAGACAATCCTGACCGGTTTCGCTTTCAGAGACACGACCCCGCTGGCCGTCTCGACCGAGAAGGTGCTGGTCGCGGCGCCGGTGCCGGCCGAGTTCGACGTCCCGGCCGCCGACGTCGCGGTCGCTGCGGTGGCGACCGGACCGATGTCGGCGCTGTTCGCAACACTGTCACCCGTGACCGGCGGCCGGGGCACGTCGGCGCTGGCCGGGACGGTGGTGGTCGGCAGAACGGCGACCGTGGTGCTGGAGGCCGCAGCCGGCGAGGTCGACACGGAGATCGAGGTCGAGGCAGAGGTCGAGGCCGACTTCGAATCGCTGCTGCATGCGGTGACGAGGAGCAGCGAAGCGGCCACCGCCATTGCCGAACGGGCTGACGGACGGGTCAGCCGTCGAAGCACAGATCGTTTCACGGAATCCTCCACGAGAATCGGAGGACAAGAACAGAATCAGCGGAGACCTTGCTCCGGCGAAACACCCTTGCCTCGAGGGTTTTGACACGGGACCAGGCGACCGGACTCGTCTGCTCGTCGAGCAGCTTCACCGTTGCGGGACAGCGCCGGGTTCACACCGGCTTCGCTGGAACTGTGCAGCCCGCATCTGCGGGCCATCCGAAGATACCAGCAGTGTCACGCCGTAGCGCTGCATAGAATCCCGAATCGATGACCTTCATCGACGATCCACCCATCGAGGACCCACGGCCGGACGGCCTGCGCAGTGCACCCTCGCTGCTCGTGGTCAACACCGGTAACGGCAAGGGCAAGAGTACGGCAGCGTTCGGCGTGATGGTGCGCGGGGTCGCCCGTGGCTGGCGGGTCGCCATCCTGCAGTTCATCAAGAGTGGCGACTGGAAGGTCGGCGAGGAGACCATCGGTCGCCAACTCGGCGTCGATTGGCAAGCCCTCGGTCACGGGTTCACCTGGGATTCGGACAACCTCGACAACGACAAGGCCCTCGCCCAGCAGAGTTGGGCGACTGCTCGAACACTCATCGAAGCCGGTGAACACGATCTGGTCGTCCTCGACGAACTCACCTATCTGATGAACTGGTCGTGGATCGACGCGGCGGAAGTGATCGAGACACTGCGCAGACGTCCACCGACGATGAACATCATCGTCACCGGTCGCGACGCCAGCCAGGAACTGCAGGACATCGCCGACACGGTCACCGAGATGCGCGAGATCAAGCACGCCTACAACGCTGGCATCCGCGCCAAACGCGGCATCGACTATTGACGCACTGCTGACCCCACTACTGACCCCACTACTGACCGCACTACTGAAGACACGGCTGGCAACTTGCGTTGCACGCCTGGTTGTGAGCACGCTTGCGCAGTGGCCGGTCTGACCCTTCTCATCGGCGGAGCGCGTTCGGGCAAAAGCGATCTCGCGGTACAGATCGGACTGCGTCACGCTGGACCCGTCGCATTCATCGCCACCGCACAACGCTTCGACGACGACATGGGTCGCCGGATCAAGCGTCACCAAGCCGATCGGCCCGATTGGCCGACCCTCGAAGCACCCCTAGAATTGGGGCGTGCGTTGAATGATGTGGCACACGACCACCTCGTGATCATCGACTGCCTGACGCTGTGGGTGTCGAACATGATGCTCGAGGAATGGACAGACGAGGCCGTTCACGAATATTCATCGGCCACTGCCGTTGTGGCCGCCGCGCGGGGCGGACCAACCGTCGTGGTCACCAACGAAGTCGGTCTCGGCATCCATCCGGCCAACGAGCTCGGTCGCCGATACCGCGACCTGCTCGGCCGAGTCAACCGGATCTGGGCCGAGGCCGCCGAAACGACACTCTTCCTCGTCGCCGGCCGAGCCATTCCGCTGCACGACCCCTGGGAGCTCCTGTGACCGCATCGAACTCGGCGCCACCGGCGTCATCGGCGTACCCGGCCACCGCCTGGTTGCGCCATGCCATCGCCACGCTGCCGGCACGCGATGACGCGTCGTACGATGCGGTCGCCGAACGCGCTGCCAACATTCTGCGCCCGGCGGGTGCGCTGGCCCGGTTCGACGAAGTCGCATCGTGGGCGGCAGGGTGGCAGCGGACATCGAAGCCGGCGGTTCACCGTCCAGCTGCGCTGATCTTCGCCGCTGACCACGGTGTCACCGCAGCGGGAGTCAGCAAGTACCCAGCCGACGTGACGGGGGCGATGCTGGCCGCCTATCGCGCCGGCAAGAGCACGATCACCGCATTCGCGGCCGTTGCCGGAGCGTCCGTGAACGCGATCGATGTCGGCGTCGGCAGGCCTACCGGAGACATCCGTTACGAGTCGGCAATGTCGGCAGAACGATTCGAGGAGGCCGTTGCGGCGGGCCGGAATGCCGTCGATGCCTTGGACGCAGATCTGCTCGTCCTCGGCGAGATGGGCATCGGCAACACCACTGCCGCAGCGGCGGTCGCTGCCGCCCTCGGTGGCGGCGAAGTGGCAGCGTGGGTCGGGCGCGGAACCGGCGTGGATGACGACGGCTTGTCTCGCAAACGCGAGGCCGTCCGAGAAGCTGTCGGCCGGATCGTCGGGGTCGTCGACCCACTCGAAGTCCTCCGCGAGGTCGGGGGCGCAGAGTTGGTCGCGATGGCGGCTGCGATCATCGCCGCTCGGCACCGCCAGTTGCCGGTTCTCGTCGACGGCTATGTCGTCACAGCGGCGGCGCTCCCGTTGGCCACGATGGATGTGACCGCACTCGACCACTGCCTGGTCGGCCATTGCTCTGCCGAACCAGGACACCGCCGACTGCTCGAGCGACTCGGCAAGCGGCCGCTGCTCGACCTCGACATGCGCCTCGGCGAAGGCAGTGGCGCGATGGCTGCTGTTCCGCTCGTCGCAATGGCTTGCGCCGGCATCACCGAGGTACCGACCTTCGGAGAATGGTTCGGCTGATGCGCAACCTGCGGGCTGCGATCACGTTTCTGACTCGCGTGCCCGTTCCGATCAGCGGTACGCCGTCGATCACAGCAGCGGTCCCGTGGTTCCCGGTCGTCGGGGCGATGATCGGACTCGCCGTCGGTGGCGTCGCAGCCGGTTTGCTGCAGGTCGTGCCGGCCATCGTCGCTGCCAGCATCGCCGTGCTCTTCGGGATCTTGATGACCGGAGCCTTCCACGAGGACGGCCTCGCTGACGTGGCCGATGCCTTCGCTGGCGGCTGGACGCGTGAGGAACGGATGCGCATCCTCGACGATCCGCTGCACGGTTCGTATGGCGTCGCAGCGCTCTGTGGCTCGATCGTCATCCGCGTCGCCTGCATCGCGTCGCTCGGGTTCTCGTCGGCGGCGGCCTTTGCGTGCATCGTGGCCGCACAAACTCTCGGGCGCGCCGGCGCTGTTGGGTTGATGGCCGCCGTACCAACCGCCCGACCCGACGGTCTCGGCGCCGAATACACCCTCTCGCTTCGCCCCCGTAGCGCCCTGATCGGTGCTGCATCAGGCGTGGCGATCGCCGCGCTCGCCGTCGGCTGGTGGGTCGGGCCGTTCGTCGTCGCCGCGGCGGTCGGCGTCGCATGCGTCGGATGGCTCACGATCCGCAAGCTCGGCGGCGTCACCGGCGACGTGCTCGGCACCGCCGAACAGGTCGTCGAATGCCTCGTCCTCGTCACCTCAACAGCGCTCGCGACTCGCCACCACCTCTGGTGGAGCTGAACCCGAAAACGAAATCGCGCCGCAATGATCTTGGCTAGGTTCGCGCCGTGACAGCAACGCGCCGGATCGGCGGACATGCTCTGGTCGAGGCACTGATCGGGCAGGGCATCGACACATGCTTCGGGGTGCCCGGCGAGAGCTTCCTTGCCGTCCTCGATGGTTTCCACGAACACGGTGACCAGATCCGGTTCATCGCCTGCCGGCACGAGGGCGGGGCGTCGTTCATGGCCGAAGCGCAGGGCAAGCTGACCGGTCGGCCAGGCATCTGTTTCGTGACTCGGGGCCCGGGCGCCTCGAACGCTGCGATCGGGCTGCACACGGCGTTCCAGGACAGCACCCCGATGATCCTGTTCATCGGCCAGGTAGCCGGTGAACAATGCGATCGCGAGGCATTCCAAGAGGTCGACTACCGGCAGATGTTCGGCCCGGGCACGCTCGGGATGGCGAAGTGGGTCGGCGAGGTCGACAATGCCGCTCGACTCCCCGAATACGTGAGTCGAGCGTTCCACACCACGATGCAGGGCCGACCCGGTCCGGTGGTCCTGGTGCTGCCCGAGGACATCCTGACGGCGTGGACCGACGCAGCGGTGCTTCAGCGCGCAGAGCCCGGACAGTCGTGGCCGGCGCCGCAGAGTCTGGTCGACGTCGGCACCATGCTCGATGCTGCCGAGCGGCCGTTCGTGATCGTGGGGGGCAGCGGTTGGACGACCGAGTCGTGCCTCGCCCTGGAACGTTTCGTCGAACGGTGGCAACTACCGGTCGGCTGCGCATTCCGGTTCCAGGACACCTTCGACAACAGGCATCCGAACTACGCCGGCGATGTCGGCATCGGCATCAATCCAGCGCTCGCTGCCCGCATTCGCGACGCCGATGTGGTGCTCGCAATCGGTACTCGACTCGGCGAGATGACAACCGGCGGCTACTCGTTGCTGCAGGCGCCGCGCCCGACCCAGCGTTTGATCCACATCCATGCCGGCGCAGAGGAACTCGGCCGCGTCTTTGCAGCCGACATCATCATCAATGCGCCGATGGCGTGCGCCGCGCCCGCACTCGACACCATCGCCGGTCCGTCATCGGCGACGTCACCGGGTCGGGCCCAACGCACCGTGCAGGTGCGAGCCGACTACGAGGCCAATTTGACGCCAACGGCCGTCGAGCCCCTCGACATCGCCGAAGTGATCCTCTGCATCCAGCGCCTGGCTCCCGAGAACACGATCTACACCAACGGCGCCGGAAACTTCAGCGGTTGGCTGCACCGCTTCTGCAGCTATCCGGGTCTGCGTCATCACGGACGCACCCAACTGGCGCCGACATCGGGATCGATGGGATACGGAGTCCCGGCAGCGGTGGCCGCATCACTGTTGTGTCCCGAGCGGACAGTCGTGAACATCGCTGGTGACGGCGACTTCTTGATGACCAGTCAGGAGTTGGCGACGGCCACCGGCTACGGCGCCCGGAAGCTGATCTGCGTCGTGGTGGACAACGGCACCTACGGCACGATCCGGATGCACCAGGAGCGCGAATACCCGGGTCGGGTCAGCGGCAGCGATCTGTTCAACCCGGACTTCGTCGCGCTGGCTCTCGCCTATGGGTGGCAGGCGGAGCTGGTCACGGCGACACCCCAGTTCGAACCAGCGTTCGTGCGCGCGCTGGCCAATCAATCGCCGACGCTG
>JAYTOM010000188.1:0-1830 GCA_043747765.1 Actinomycetota bacterium | reverse complement strand
CGCTCATCGGGCGGATCAGGACTCGGCATGGCCATCGTTCATGCCATCGTCGAGGCTCACGGTGGCACGATCGAGGTGCGGTCCGCGAGCAGCGCTGGGCTGCGGATCACCATCCAGCTCCCGCTTCACGCCGTCGCGGCGAGCCTGATCAATGCATGACGTGTGGTGGTACCTCAGTCGGGCGACAGGCATCGTCGCGACGATGCTCGCGGTCGCTGCACTCGTGTGGGGCTTTTTCTTCTCGGCGCGCAATACCGGCTCGCGGCGGAAGCCGAACTGGTGGTTGGATCTGCACAACTATCTCGGCGGCCTCACACTCGTCTTCACCGGAGCTCACCTCGTCGCGGCGTACTTCGACAGCAACGCAAGAATCGGCCTTGCCCAACTCTTGGTCCCGGGGACAGCGAAGGGTTCGACCTGGGCCGTGACATGGGGCGTGCTCGGCGCCTATCTGTTCGCGTTGGCGGTCTTCACGTCATGGCCGAAGCGACGCTTGTCCCGACGGACGTGGCGGGTGTTGCACTTGTCTTCCGTTCTCGGCGTGGTGTTCGCGTTGCTCCACGCATATCAACTCGGTTCGGACACCACCGAGAGATGGTTCGAGGCCGGCATCGTGCTCAGCGTGGCGTTCGGACTGTACGCGCTGATGGTTCGTCTGTTCGGTGTCGTACAGCGCCTCGTTCAGCGCTGATTCACAGCTTGCTCCAAGGTCGCGCCCAGCCCGGACTGACCATGGGGTGCTTCGATATCAGAGTGGGCCGACAGAACAGTTCGAATCGAGTGGGGGATCCACTCCTGCGTCGAGCCAGGCAACCGACGTTCCAGCCTCCGAGGACCGGCGTTGCGAAGCCCGTCGCCGCGGCGGAGCGGACGATTGCCGCGAAACGGCGCCGACCCGCTCGTTCAGCTCGTTTCAGCGCGCTGGCTGTCAGCTGTGTTGCCACGAGTGGCCTGACGTATTGGTTTGCTCATTTGGACACCAGCCATGCGGCGACTCAGGCACTGTCCGGCCTCCCTGCCGTGATTCCGGTCGGATCGCCATCTGTGGCGGTGTCGTCAACTGTCGTCACAACTGCGGCCGTCGTGACGCCAGCGCCCGCCGGGCTGACGCCGTCGGCGAGTGTCGTCTCTTCGACCGCCGGCGCCGCAGCACCGACAGCGTCGGGCCCTCAGGGATTCGACGGGGCGGTGGTCGACACCAGATACGGGCCGGTCCAGGTCCAGGTGCAGATCACCAACGGCGCCGTGTCCGACGTTGCAATCGTCCAGTACCCGAACAGCGACCGCAAGAGCGAACGGATCAATGCCATCGCACTACCCCGGCTGAGGTCGGAGGCCTTGGCTGCTCAGAGCGCGCGCGTCCACTCGATTTCCGGTGCCACATACACGAGCGACGGATACGTGACGTCACTGCAGTCGGCGATCGATCAAGCGCGCGCAGCGGGTGCGACGAGTTTGGCGTGACCGACGCTGTGATCTGACCGCGCTGTGATGTGACCAGCGCTGTCACGAGGCGAGCGGGTCAGACGGTGGTCGGGAGGTCACGCCGAATCGACCATGCGGCGACCTCGGTACGGCTCGACAGACCCAGCTTGGCGAGGATGTTCGAAACGTGGACAGCCGCCGTTTTCGGCGATATGTACAGCCGCTCGGCCAACTGACCGTTCGTCAGACCCTCGGCGATCAAGCCTGCAACTTCCGATTCGCGTGCGGTGAGATCGCCGATCGGGCGCACAGAGGTTCCTTCCAACCGACCGAGCATTGCCTCGGCACGATCACGCCGCCACCCGGGCCATGTGCTCAGCGTGTCGACAGCCGCGTGCGCTGCAT
>JAYTOM010000187.1:0-5813 GCA_043747765.1 Actinomycetota bacterium | reverse complement strand
CTTCTTCTTCCCCTTCTTGTTGGTGGTCATCCCACCCATCCGCTTCATCATCTTCTGCATCTCGCCGAATTGCTTGACGAGTCGGTTGATCTCGCCGACGCTGGTTCCGCTGCCCGCTGCGATTCGGTTGCGACGACTGCCGTTGATGATGTCGGGCTTGCGCCGTTCGAGCGGGGTCATCGCGCGGATGATGGCCTCCACCGGCTTCAGGTCGTCGTCGCTGATCTTGGCGCCCTTCAACTCCTTCGGCATTCCCGGCATCATCCCGAGCAGACCAGAGATCGGGCCCATCTTCTTCAGCTGCTGCATCTGTTCCAGGAAGTCGTCGAGTGTGAACTGACCGGACAGCATTCGGCCAGCGGCCTCTTCGGCAGAATCCTTCTCGAACGCCTTCTCGGCCTGCTCGATGAGGGTCAATACGTCGCCCATACCGAGGATCCGGCTGGCCATCCGGTCTGGGTGGAACTGTTCGAAAGCGTCCAGTTTCTCGCCTGTGGAAGCGAATGCGATCGGGCGACCAATGACCTCTTTGACGCTCAACGCAGCGCCACCACGGGCATCGCCGTCGAGCTTGGTCAGGATGACGCCGTCGATCGCAAGTGTCTGATGGAACGCCTCGGCGACGCCGACGGCGTCCTGACCGGTCATCGCGTCGATGACCAAGAACGTGTAGTTCGGTTCGACAGCTTCGTTGATCTGACGGACCTGATCCATCATCTCGGCATCAATGGCCAGCCGGCCGGCTGTGTCGACGATCAGCACATCACGTCCGAGGCGGCGCGCTTCGGCAAGTCCGCGAGTCGCGACCGTCACCGGGTCGCTCGGCTCGCTGAACACCGGTACATCGATCTGGCGGCCGAGGGTGCGGAGTTGTTCCACGGCTGCAGGCCGTTGCAGGTCGGCGCCGACCAACAACACCTGGCGTCCTTGACTCTTGAACCAGCGAGCCAGCTTGGCCGCGTTCGTGGTCTTGCCAGAGCCCTGCAGGCCGGCCATCAACACGACGGTCGGCGGCCGACCCGCGTAGGTGATCTTCAGCGTCTCGCCGCCGAGGATGTTGACCAACTCGGCGTTGACGATCTTGATGATCTGCTGGCTCGGGTCCAGCGCCTGGGACAGATGTGCACCGACCGCTGCCTCACGGATGCGCGCGACGACACTGCGGGTGACGGCGACATTGACGTCGGCCTCGAGCAGCGCCGTACGAATCTCGTGCAACACCTCGTCGACATCTCCGTCGGTGAGGCGGCCCTTGCCGCGCAGGCGTTTGAAGATCCCGTCGAAGCGGTCGGAAAGTGTGTCGAACATGCGGGTCACACGTTAGCGGCGCTGACCACTCCCACCGATCGCGCGCTCACCCCGTTGGCGCACGACTCGCGTGCGTCATTCGGCGAAAAGCGCTCCGATGAACTCGACCGGGTCGAACTCGACGAGGTCGCCGATGGTCTCGCCGAGGCCGACCAGTTTGACGGGAATGCCCAGCTCGGTCTCGATCGCGAACACGATGCCCCCCTTGGCGGAGCCGTCGAGCTTGGTCAGGACCACGCCGGTCACTTCGGTGGTGTCACCGAACTCACGCGCCTGAGTCAGCCCGTTCTGTCCGGTCGTGGCATCGATGACCAGCAGGGTCTCGGTGACCCGGCCCTTGCCCTTCGATGCGACGCGTCGTACTTTGCGCAGCTCTTCCATCAGGTTGGTCTTGTTGTGCAGACGACCCGCTGTGTCGGCCAGAACCAGATCGATCTTGCGGGCACTCGCAGCTTGCACCCCGTCGAAGATCACCGAACTCGGGTCTCCACCCTCGGCACCGCGAACGAGGTCGCTGCCCGAACGCTCGGCCCACATCCCGAGTTGCTCGGCGGCTGCGGCACGGAACGTGTCGCCGGCCGCCATCAGCACCGTGCGTCCGAGATCTCGCTGGGCCGCGCCAACTTTGCCGATCGTCGTGGTCTTGCCGACGCCGTTGACGCCGACGAACAGCCACACGTTCGGCGAATCGGACTCGCCCGGCTCGAACTTCAGCGTCCGGTCGGCTCCCGCCAGCCTGGTCACCATCTCGACCTGCAGCGAATCGAGCAGCGCGGTGGGATCGGTGATCTCCTTGGACTTGACGCGCGACCGCAACCCACCGAGCAGTTCGTCGGTGACTCGAACGCCGACGTCGGCGCGCAGCAGCGCCTCTTCCAGGTCGTCCCAGGTCTCGTCGGTGATTCCGGCCCGCCCGCGAACTCCCGAGAACACGCCCGCAAGCGCTGCTCGGGACTTCGCCATCCGGTCGCGAAAGCGCGGCTTCTCGACCACCTCGGCGACGACGGCCTCGGGAACTGCCGATTCCGCTGCAACAGCCAGCGCAGGATCGATCGTCTCGACCGGCTCGCCTGTGTCCACCAACGGCGGCGCCCCCGGGACTTTCACCGGCGGCGCTGGCGACGGCGGGGCAATCGAAGCGGTCGGCTTCGGCGTACGCGCGATGGTCGTCTGCCCCGCACTCGATGGCGGTGGCATCAACTCCCCCGGCTTGCGCCGATTGACCAGCACGACGCCGACGCCGAACGCGATCACGACGATCGCGAGTACGAGATAGATCCAAGTCACGCCGAAACGCTATCTGCCGGCAAGTCCGCCCTGTTCGCCGGTCAGCCGCTGCGCAGCCCACACAGGAACCAGCGAGAGGATCATCACGACGGTCGCGACGACGTTGACGATGGGTTGCTGATCACCTCGGCTGAGGTTGTTCAGGATCCACTGGGGCAGCGTCTCGAGATCGTTACCGGGACCGTTGGTGAAGGTCGTGACGACGATCTCGTCGAAGCTGAGACCGAAAGCCAGGAGTCCGCCGGCCAACAGTGCCGATCGCAGCAACGGGAACGTGACGAGACGGAACGTCTGGAACATGTCGGCACCGAGATCCGATGATGCTTCTTCCAGATTGGGCGACAGGCGTCGGAGCCGGGCCAGCACGTTGTTGTAGACGACGACCACGCAGAACGTGGCGTGGGCGATGATCAGCGTCAACGTGCCGAGTCCGATTCCGATCTGGCGGAACGCCGAGTTGAGCGCGATGCCCGTGACGATGCCCGGCAGTGCGATGGGCAGGACGAGGATCAGGCTGAGCGGCTCACGACCGAAGAACCTGAACCGTTGGACGGCGAACGACGCAGCTGTTCCGAGCAGCAGGGCGATGATCGTGGCACCGACCGCGGTCTTCAGACTCATCGTCAGGGCATTGCGCGCACCGTCGTTGTGCAATGCCTTCGTCCACCACTTGCCCGTGATGCCCTTCGGAGGCCATGCCAGCGACGACGACGTGTTGAACGACAGCACGGCGACGATCGCCAGCGGCAGCCACAAGAAGGCCACGACGATCACCGACCAGGCACGGAAACCGGCACGCGTCGCCCAGTTCGCGGCGATCACGATGTCGCTCGGTCGACGTCGATCACAGCGGGGCCATCACAAGTTGTCCAGCGCGCCGGTGCGGCGGATTCCGAGCAGGTACACGATCATCACGAGGATCGGCACCGTTGCGAACGCAGCGGCGAACGGGAGGTTGGAGGCGAAGTTCGCGTAGACCACCGAGCCGATCATCTGCGTCGGGCCGCCGACGAGCGCAACAGCGATGTAATCCCCCATCGACAACGCGAACGTGAACACCGATCCGGCGATGATGGCCGGCAGGAGCATCGGTACGACCACGCTCCGAAACGTGTACCAGAAGCCTGCTCCAAGATCGTTCGAGGCTTCGAGCAGCGAGTCGGGCAATCGGTCGAGCCCGGCGTAGATCGGCACGATCATGTACGGCAGCCACAGGTACGACAGCACGATCACCAGCGCCGGCAAGCCGTATCCGGGACTGGTGCCGATGGTGCGGTCGATCACGCCACCCGGCGAACCGAGCAGCGCACGCCACGCGAACGCCTTGACGAGGTAGCTGCCCCAGAGCGGCACGAGCACAGCGGTGATCATCAGCGTGCGGATGCGCGGCCGGGCGATCTTGGCGATGAAGAACGCGATCGGCAGGGCGAGGCAGATGTCGATGACCGTCACCAGCGCTGCAACGCCGATCGTGCGCACTGCGATGTCGCGGTAGACGGGCTTGTACAGCAGCTCGCGGTAGTTGCTCGCACCGATCTTCTCTGTGATCGCGCTGCCGTCGTCATTGAGCCGGTACAGCGACGTCAGGAACAGCGCGATCAGCGAACCGAGGTACAGCACGACCAACCACAGTGCGGGTCCGCTCAGCAAGCTGGCCAGGCGCACGTTGGGCCGGGCCGAGAAGAACCGCGAGACGCGCCGCTTGAGCGTGGCCGAGCCATCGGGCCCTGCCACGGTCATCCGATCGACGTCGGTGGGGTCGACACCCTGCATCTGCGCTGACCTGCAGCCGAATCGGCCGTCAGCCCTTGATCTCGGTCCAGGCCTTGATCCATTCGGAGAACGGCACACAATTGGCGCCTGATCCGTTCAAGCACTGCTTGCGCGGTGTTGCCCAGAACTTGATCGCCGAGGCGAACGCCAAGTCCTTGGCCTTGAACACATCGCAGAACGTGGGGTCGTCGGTGATCAGGGCGCATGCTTTCGGGTTGGCCGGCGCCTCGCCGAAGTACTCGGCCACCTGAGACTGGACGGCGGGCGTAGTGATGTAGTTCATCCACATGTACATGCAGTTCGGGTGCTTGGCCTTCGACGAAACCATCCATGTGTCACTCCAGCCCGTGGAGCCTTCCTTCGGCGACACGGTCTTCAATTCGGTGTGGCCCGCCTTCTTGAGGGTCGCGTTGGACAGGTTGGCAATGATCTGCCAGGTCGTACCCAGCGCGATCGAACCCTGCTCGAACGCGGTCTCCGACAGCGCGTAGTTGGCCCAGTACTCGCCGACCACGCTGTGCTGCTCCTTGAGCAGCGCCACTGCGGCGTCGAACTGCTTCTGGGTCAGCGAGTAGGGGTCTTTGATCCCGAGACTCGGCTGCGCTGTCGCCAGGTACAGCGCGGCGTCGGCGATGTAGATCGGAGCGTCGTATGCGGTGATCTTGCCCTTGTACGGCGAACTCTTGTCGAACACCACACTCCATGAATCGGGAGCCGTCTTCACGACATCGGGGTTGTACATCAGGTAGTTGGCGCCCCAACCGTGCGGAATGCCATAGTTCTTGCCACCACTGCTGTTGTAATCGGTGTCCTTCAGGAACGGCGAGATGTCGGCATAGTTGGTGAACAGCGCCGTGTTGACGGGGGCGACAAGACCCGAGTCGATCAGTCGGACGCTGGCATCGCCCGATGCCGACACACCGTCGTAGCCGCCGGTCTGCATGAGTTGGAACATCTCGTCGGACGTGTTGCCCACCTTGACGTCGACCTTGCATCCGGAATCGGTCTCGAACTTGCCGACCCAGTTGTACGTGGGGTCGGTGCTGCCGTTCTCGGCATAGCCGGCCCAAGCGATGAGCTGCAGCGAGCCCTCGCCCTTGCCGATCGATTTCAATGCCGTGCCGCCGCTGGTCGACGTGCTACTGCTGCCGCAACCGGCGGCGATCAGAGCGAGAGCCGTACCGAAGGCCACTGTGAACCGTTTGTTGATCATCTTGTCTCCCCTTGCATGTCTGGACGATTGGCGAGCTGTTGTTCGGGAATGTCGCGTACTGGAGCGTCGTGCACTGGAATGTCGACAGCGAAGCTGGCGGCGCGCGGCCACGCAACGCGCATGACGGCTCCCATCGCGGGACCGCTGAGACCATCGCTGGAAACCGAGGCGACGATGTCCGAACCGTCGGCGAGGCGGATCGTCAGACGTGACTCGGCGCCGAGGTACTGGA
>JAYTOM010000186.1:0-5758 GCA_043747765.1 Actinomycetota bacterium | reverse complement strand
AGTCGCCAAGAGGGCCACGCCCGCAGTTGCTGCGACCGACAGCCAGAACCCGACGCTCCACACGAGCAGTGGGTCGACCAGGACGAGCCCTCCGACAGCGAGTGCAAGCACCCGTGTTGTCGGCTTCTCGCGTCCGAGGACGAACCCGGTTGCCGCAATCCCAGCCATCACCCCAGCGCGAAGCACCGAGGGTTCGAACCGAGTCAGGGCAACGAACCACGCGATCAGCCCAACGGTCGTGAACCATCGCAGCCACGGTCGCATCCTCCGCAGGAAGGGGGCGGCAGCGGCCAACACGAACGCAACGTTCTGACCGGAGACAGCGGTCAGATGCGAGAGCCCGGATCCTCGGAACTGGAGGATCATCGCCGGCGGTTCGTTGCGATCGTCGCCGATGACGAGGCCGGCGAAGAGCGCGTCATCTGGCGTCCGCAGCTCCGATGCGCCGCGTCCGAAGAGATCTCGTACCCGGTTCGAGGCGCGGCCGAGCGGATCACCCATCGTCCAATCGCCGACCGAATCGATCTGCAACCCTCCGACCACATGACGAATCGCCGCGCGTCGGCTTGCGACGCCGCTCAGCGGCCGACGTTCGGCGACCACCACAGCGCACTGTCCGGCGAGATGTGCCGCAAGCCGGCGTCGTGGCGAGCCTCGCGCCCAGGCTTCGAACCGTTCGCCCTCGATCTCGAAGACGGCGACGATGGCCCCGTTCCGCGGCGCCGGGTCGGTGATCAGACACGCAATCCCTTCGAACCTGCCGAGATGATCCGGGACCGCAGCCCGCCACGCACTGCTCGACACAAGCATCCCGGTCGCACCCGCAAGGACCGCGACGAGTGCAACGACCCGGCGCACGCCGACGACGCTGCAGACCGCACCGATACCGACCACCGGCAACAGCCGTCGCATCCAGACGCCGACCACGATGTGGGCCACCACGATCGCCACGTCGGCGTCGCTGAGCGTCTGCCACCAGCGCGGGGCCCCCGTTCTATACGCTGGCGTCATGTCGCCGGCAGGGTTTCGCTCGTTGCCAGCCGTTCCCGGAGGACCACGAGCGTTTCGCTACCGGATCCGTCGGATGGGCCCGTTCGCGGCACTGGTGCCTGCGGCCGTCCTCGGCCTGATCGCCGTTGCCCTCCTGCGACACAACGCATCGACCGGGCGTGGCCTGACGGGATTTGCCGCGGCGATCTTCGCCGCACCGGCGTTGATGCCGTTCGGCGTTCCGCTGACGACCGGGGTCCAACGGATCTGGCTGGGAGCTCTGGCCAGCGCCGCGTTGTGGTTGATCGTCGGCTTCGTCGCAGCCCGTCGGGCCACGCGCTCACCGGTCGCCGGATGGAGTGACTACTGGCGCGAGTTCGTCTGGCTAGCAGCTGGCATCTGGCTCGGCGTCGTCGTGGCTCTGGTGGGCGTCGAAGTGGTTGTCGGCCGCGGACTTCTGTGAAGCTCGGGAGCATCAAACAGCCACCAACTCTCTGATCGCGTCGAGCTTGGCGGGGCCGATCCCACGCACCTTGAGGAGGTCGTCGACCGACGCGAAGGGGCCGATCTGGGTGCGATAGCTGACGATGGCCGTCGCCGTCGACGGGCCGACACCCGGGAGAGCGTCGAGTTCTTCCACCGACGCCCGGTTGAGATCGACCGGGGCCGCAGGCACGGCCGGGCCGATTGCCCCGGTCTCCCCCACTGCTGGGATCGATTGTGCACCACCTGTCGGTACGACGACGATGGGAACGGGCTGCCCGCTGTGCGGCACGTAGAGCCGATCACCGTCGCGAAGTGGAGCGGCCAGGTTGAGGACATCGATGCCAGCGTCGGCGTCGAGGCCACCCGCAGCGGCGAGTGCCTGATGGACGCGCGATCCGGCGGCGAGTGCGTAAACCCCGGGATACAACACAGCCCCAGCGACATCGACGACAATGGAACCAGTGGTGGTCGTCGTCGAAGCCAACGGGGCCGCAGGCCCCGCCGGATCGAGTGTGGTCGGGGACGAGTGGGATGTTGGCGGACCAGACGAGACGCCCGACGGAGTGGCCTTCGTCAGGGTCGTCGTCCGCGGGGCGACTGGTAGCATGTTCTCGATAGGCGTGACAGGGGCACGGAGCAGCCAGAATGCTCCTGCGCCCACGGACAGAATCGCCAGGCCAATGACCAGCAGACGGACCAGGCCGAACCACTGCAACCAAGCCCTGATCGTCTCGGACACGGGACGCGCCGGCAGTGGACGATCGGGCACAGAACTCACGGCACCTCCCAGGACGGCGGCGCTGCGCGCCGGACGACATCTCGGGGAAGACCCAGCTCACGCTAGCGACCAATCGGGGCCGAGCGACGGCAGTCCGTTCAGGTTCGGCCTCGGGGCTTCGATTCGGCGAGATCCAGGTCCCGCACGGCGGTGGCCAGCGACCGCCGGGCAACCCATTCTGCTTCGATCTCGAGTGGGATTCGCACGTACGCCCCGTGATGACCCTTCAGCCGAAGTCGCCACGCTGAATATGAGCCGAGGTACCGTACACCGAAGCCGAGTACCCCGTAGCGCTTCCACTGTCGAACGTGCACCTGTTCGTGTCGAAGGAGATGGGCAGAGTTCTCATGGCCGGATCGCACGATGATCAACGAGCCCAACGTGATGCCGTCGGAGCCTCTCGGCACCGGGCCGCCGACCCACAGGCGGTATCCATTTCGCTTCTCGATCGGCATGCAGAAAACCCTACATCCCAGCCGGCGAACGTTTCGGTGGTGGGAGTTTCTGGCAGAATGCACGGTGACACTGTGTGGCGGTCAACTGATTCGTCGCGGCCCGTGGCATCCAGTGGCATGGAGATGAACGTTCGATGTACGACGAATCGATGACCGACTCGCCCCTCGGGCAAAGTGTGGCGCCGACAGGTCGGCATGATCTCGTCGTGGTCGCCAATCGGTTGCCTGTCCAACACGTCCATGACACCTGGCAAACCAGTCCGGGTGGTCTGGTGCGGGCCATGCTCGGGGTGTTGCGGACCCGTCACGGGGCCTGGATCGGCTGGTCCGGCGACATTTCACGGGCTGAGACATGGACCGACGGCGAATCAGGTCCCGGGCATCTTCAATCGCCGGAGTCGATCGACGACGCACAATCGGCGACAGTCATCGAAACGACAGCCGATCTCGCGGATATCGAGATGATCGCCGTTCCCCTGACCGAGACAGATTTCCTGCACTACTACGAGCATGTCTCGAATGGGGCCCTCTGGCCGCTGTTCCACGACGCCATCCGCGAATCCACATTCGACGCAGAGAGTTGGGTCGTGTACCAACAGGTCAACCGACGGTTCGCGGAGGCCGCTGCGGCCGCTGCCGGACCCTCGGCGACAGTGTGGATCCACGACTACCACCTGTTGCTCGTACCGGCGATGCTCAGGACCCTCCGACCCGACCTGGTGATCGGATTCTTCCTGCACATCCCCTTTCCGCCACAGGAACTGTTCATGCGGATGCCATGGCGCGAGGAGATCCTCGACGGCGTACTCGGGGCCGACGTCATCGGCTTTCAACGCCACGTCGGTGCCGAGAACTTCCAGGCACTCGCCAAGCGTCTGTTGGATGCCGAGGTCGAACACGGTGGAGTGCGGACCATCGATGGTCGCCGGGTCACGGTCGGTACGTTTCCGATCAGCATTGACTACGGCGAGATCGAACGGATTGCGATGTCTCCGACGACGCAGCGTCGCGCCATGGACATCCGCTTGCGCCTCGGCAATCCGAAAACCGTGTTCGTCGGTGTCGACCGTCTGGACTACACAAAGGGCATCGATCTTCGTCTGCACAGTTTCCGGACGCTGCTCGATGAACAGATCGCCGACGGAATTGCAACACGTCCCAACCCGTCGCCGACCGTTCTCGTGCAGGTCGCCGTACCCGGCAGGGAAGGGATCGAGAGCTATGTCGAGGAGCGGCACATCATCGAGCAACTCGTCGGTGACATCAACGGCCAGCACTCGTCGATCGGGTATCCCGTCGTGCACTACCTGCGTCGCAGTCTCGGTCTGGACGAACTCGTCGCGTTGTACCTCGCCGCAGATGTGATGCTCGTGACCCCGCGCCGGGACGGAATGAATCTCGTCGCCAAGGAATTCGTGGCAGCTCGGATCGACGACACCGGCGTATTGATCCTCAGCGAATTCGCTGGTGCCGCCGATGAGCTGACCGAAGCTGTGCTCGTCAACCCGCACGATCCCGACGCAATTGTCGCAGCGATGCGCAATGCCGTGTCGATGCCACCGGAGCTTGCATCGCACCGCATGCACGCGCTCCGCACCCAAGTCGCCCGACACACCGTGGATGATTGGGCGACGGCGTTCCTCGGCGCACTCGGAGATGCAGCGTCGGCTCCCTTTGATCGGCCCGACTCCGCCACCTCGACGACGGACGGTGGACATGGTTGACGCTGCGCCACCTGTCCTGTCAGACCCCGTCGCGCTCGCCACACACTGCGCCGCGTTGGTGCGACCGTGGTTGATCGGCGTGGACGTCGACGGCACACTGGCCCCGATCGTGACCCGACCAGAGCTGGCTCAGCTCGCGCCGGGCGCACTCGACGCGCTTGGTCGACTGTCTGAATCGGCTGGCGTCATGGTTGCAGTCGTGTCTGGCCGACCGTTGACCGATCTTCGCCACCGATTCGCGATTCCGCCGACAGTGATGCTGCTCGGTTCACACGGCGCGGAGGTCGGAACCGAGGTGGATCGCCGCACGGTCGACGAGCAACTGCTGATCGACTCGACGATCGCGACGCTCGAGCAAGCAACGTCCGCGCTGCCGGGGTCGTGGATCGAGCACAAGCCCCTGGCTGTGGCTCTTCATGTTCGCCAGGCCGGCGACGCTGCCGGAGAAGCGACACTCGCCCGTCTGGGAACGGAGTTCGCGGCGACCGGCAGATTGACATTGCACCGTGGTCACAAGGTCCTCGAGATCGCCATCCGCTCGACGTCGAAGATGATTGCGTTCGGCGGCCTGCGCGACCGCTTGGACCCGACGACGACATTTTTCATCGGGGACGATCAGAGTGACGAGAAGGTGTTCTCGTCGTTGCGACCCCGAGATGTCTCGATCAAAGTCGGTGGAGAACCGACGAATGCAACCCATCGGTTGGACTCACCGACGGAGGTCGTCAGCTTTCTGAAGGAGTTGGCCGAGCGGCACGATGCGCCACAGGTCAATACAAACGAGCCGTGAGCTTCTTGCGATAGACGGCGGTGCGCGGATCCTCGTTGCCCATCAACTCGAGGATGTCGACGAACTGCTGACGTGCCTCGTCATCTGCTTTGACTTGATCGAGCAACTGGGTCAGCGTCGCGTCGTGATCGTCGGTCGGTTTCATGCTCAACCTGGCACCTGCGGCGACCTTGCGTGTCCGCTCGGACTCCGGAATCCGCGCCAGCAACCCGAGTGCTTCGTCTCCCCTGCCCGAGGCGACGAGGATGTCGCCAAGCGCCACGATCGCATCTTCGTTGCCAGGGTCGATCTCCAGGGCAGAACGGAGGCTGACTTCGTCGCCGTCCGCGATCAGGGCGGCGATGTTCTGTTCCTCGGCCGACGGCAGCAGACCATTGACGAACTGTTCGATCTGGTGCTCGGGGAGGGCGCCGACGAACTGGTCGACGACGACACCGTTGCGGAGCGCGAACACCGCCGGGATCGATTGCACCTGGAACGCCTTGGCAATGCCGGGATTTGCGTCGACATCGATTTTGACCAACGCCACCGCGCC
>JAYTOM010000185.1:0-5105 GCA_043747765.1 Actinomycetota bacterium | reverse complement strand
CGACCCGGCCGCCCGAACTGGCTCCGGATTCCGTCAAGATCCGCCGCAGATGTTGGCGGAACCCGATCTTGTGCCGATCACGAGTTGTCGATGGTTGGGATCCGCCCACAAATGTGTTTGACTAATGCGAAACCGGGAACCGAATGGCTCCGTAGAACGTCTGAGGAGAGATGAACTGCGGTGCTCGGCTGCCGGTGCCCCCTGGGGCTTCGTGCGGGCGGACTGCGCAATGCGTGGAACATACGAAAGGCTCGTTCATGCACGATCACACTTCAGAAGACGCGGCGACCATCTGGATGGCGCAGGGCAACTGCCGGAACTATCCGCCGGCTGCCTTCTTTCCGAGCGACGGTGTCGGCGTCGACCGGGCTCGCAAGATCTGCGCGACATGCGCTGTCGCTGACACATGCCTGGAGTACGCGCTGCACAACCGCATCGAGCACGGCGTCTGGGGCGGTTGCAGCGAGCGTGAACGGCGCCGCATCCTCAAGCGTCGGCGCAACGTCGCTGCCGTTGCCAACTGATCCAACCCTCCCAACCGCTCCCAAACGCTCCAACGAAAACGAGCGAAGGCCGCTCCCCATCCGGGGAGCGGCCTTCGTGCGTTCGACCTCCCGAACCGTTCTCGACGGCTTCGGGATAATCAGAAGTGATCAGGCGTCGGCGGCCTTGTCCGAGTTGGCCTTGTCGAGCTCGGCCAAACGGGCGAGCTTCTGATCGATGGTCTCTGTCGACTCGTCCGTCGTTTCTTTTGTCCCCTGGTCGAGACCCTTTTTGAACTCGGTCTGTGCCTTACCCAGGTTCTTGGCCAGCTTTGGGATCTGTGAACCGCCGAACAGCACCAAGACGGCGATGATGAGAATGGCCAACTCGGGCCCATCGAGAAATGCGATCATGGTTTTACCTTACCAGTGAGGGCCATCAAGTGATAGGGGCTCGACGGCGATTTGAGACCCGATCGTTCAACCGAGTCAGCAACATGTTCGTTGCAGAGGCTCGGATCGGATGGAGCGAACTGGGACAACCGTTGGGATCAGGCGGTCGCAATGCGGCGCGTCGATTGCGCCCGCTGACGGCGCAACCGGCGACGCTCGCGCTCACTCAGGCCGCCCCAGATACCGAACTTCTCGCCGTTGACCAGGGCAAATTCGAGGCAGTCGAGTCGCACGACACACCCCCGGCAGACCTCTTTGGCCTCGCGAGTACTGGCCCCGCGTTCAGGGAAGAAAAGATCCGGGTCGACGCCGAGGCAGTTCGCCTGATCCTGCCAACCTCGGTCATCGTCGTGTGAGTTCATGAAGTTCATCGTGTGGCCTCCTGCCTTTGTAGGCCTGGGTGCTGGCGACTGGGTCGTTCCGGTCAATCGCACCCCTGTAATTACAACGATGTCATTGTCCCCTATCACATCCCACCTTTGCAAGGGGGGATTTCACATTTGTGACATTTTGTTCGACCAAGGGCGAACACCAGAACCCGCTCGGTGGGCACATCTCGAACGGCAGATGGCCCGCCGGCGGCGATTCAGCCAGCGCGCCGACCGCTGCGAGCCATCCGCTTCTTGTTCTCGATGAAGTCCACGAGCACATAGTCACCGAGCGTCTCGGGCGTCGTGAAGAAGGCGCGACCACGGTTGATCGCCGTCAACTTCTCGATGAAGCTCTTCAAAGACCGGTCGGCGTCGAGCATGAACGTGTTGATCCGGATGTTGTCCTTGGTGCACCGGACCACCTCGCGCAGCGTTGCCTCCACCGTTTCCTGCGTCGGCGGATAGTTGAAGTAGGGCTGGCCGCTGGCGGTGATGTGCGCCGTTGGTTCGCCGTCCGTGATCATGATGATCTGCTTCGTCCCGGTCTGGCGGGCCAACAACTGGCGAGCGAGCATGAACGCATGTTGCATGTTGGTCCCGTACGCGAAGTCCCAGCTGACTTCCGGGAGTTGCTCGGGTGTGATCACCCTGGCCACCTCACCGAAACCAACGAGCCCCATGAAATCGCGGGGGAACTGTGAGGTGATCAGTGAATGCAACGCCATCGCGACCTTCTTGGCCGGCAGGAAGTTGTCGCGCATCGGCATGCTCATCGACAGATCGAGCAGCAGTACCGTCGCCGACTTGGTGACATGCTCGGTGCGCTCGATCTCGAAGTCGTCCGGTGACAGGCGGATCGGCGTACCTGCGCCGTTGCGCCGAACGGCGTTGCGGAGCGTACGCTGCAGATCGAGGTTGAAGGGATCGCCGTACTCGTACTGCTTGGTCTCGTAGGTGCGTTCGTGACCCTGGCCGTGGGGGTCCATCTGATGCTGGCCCATCTTGTCCTTGGTCAGCTTGCTGAACAGCTCCTTCAACGCGTTCGAGCCGATCTTGCGCATCCCTTTGGGCGTCAGCTCGAGCCGGCCCTCTTTGTTCTGGATCAGGCCGGCATCCTCCAACATCTTCGCCAGCTCGGCCATGCGCTCGAGTGACCGGGCCGCATCGTCACCGACGAGATCGCGAACGCGGTCCATGTCGGCCTCGGCCAACTGCGCCGGATTCGTCGCGCTGCGCAGCAGCTTCTCGAGTTGGTCGAGGTCACCGAGCTCCTGCATTGTCTGCATCGCCTGACCGAAACCCATTGGGTCCTGACCCTCGAACTCGTAGCTCTGGTTCCAACCCATCTGGGGGAACATGCCGCGCATGTTCTGACCGAGCTGGTCCATCTGCCAGCGGAGGTCCATGTCATCCATCAGTTGGTCACTGAGTTGCTGCATCTGCGCCCGCTGCTCGGGAGTCATCGAGTTCATCATCGCCTGCATCGCTGCCATCCGCTTGGCGATGATCTCCATCAACTCGTCGAACGTCTCGGGGTTCTCCGGGAAGAATTCGCCGAAGTTCGCCATGAACTGCTCGAAGCCCGGATCCTCGCCCTGGGCATGCTTGTCGATCATCTCGTTGAGGCCCGCGAGCATGTCCTTCATCCGTTGCATGTCCTCGGGTGACATGTTCTGCATCGCGCCACTCATCTGGTCGACGGTCTGCTGCATCAGTTGTTGGCGCAGCTTGTCCATCAGTTCCTCGAACCGCTGGCGGGCCTCAGCCGATTCGAAGTCGTACTGCTGCAGCTCGCGGACCTTGCCGGCGAGGTCGTCGGGCATCATGTCCAACTGGAAGTTGCGATCGTCGGCGGCCTGCTTGGCATTGTCCGCCCGCCGCTCGTCGCCGCTCGCCACGGCGTCGCGCTGCGCGTTCTCGATCGCATGACGTTCTTCGTCGATGATGTCCTCGAGCGCCTCGGCAATCTCGCTGTAGACGCCACCGAGATCGCTGTTGTCGAGTCGTTCCTGACGTTCGCGGCGCAGCCGTTCCATGATCTCGCGCAGTCCCTGCAGTTGCTCGCCGTTGCGATCCTTGAAGCCGTCCTGCATCATCCGCCGCAGCGCGCTGTTGACGTCCCCGTGGTACAACAGATCGTCGGTCAGCGCGTCGAAAACACTGTCTGCGTCCAGCTCGAAGCCCTTCTGCGTACCGTCCCAGCGCGAATAGGTCCATTGAGATGTCCGGCGTGCAGCCATGACGGCACGCTAACCTCAGAACACCATGCGCGTGCCACGCACCTTTGCCTTTGTCGACCTCTCCGGGTTCACCAACTACACCGCCGCGTTCGGAGACGACGCCGCCGGACGGTTGCTGGGTGCATTCCGAGCAATCGCCCGCGACGTCGCCAGCGAGCGTGGCGTACGCATCGCCAAATGGCTCGGCGACGGTTGCATGATCGTGGCCATCAACCAGATCGACTGCATCGCATTCGCGATCGAGTTGGAGGAAAAGGCAACCGAAGTCTGTGCCCCGCTCTCTCTGCGGGTCGGTATCGCCACCGGCCACGCACTGCTTTTCGAAGGTGACGACTACATCGGTTCGGCCGTGAACATGGCGTCTCGTCTGTGTGACGCAGCGGGACACAAGGAAGTGCTGATGCCAGCGATGCAGCTGGACCGGTTGCCACAAGGCATCCACGCCACACCGCACGGCAGCCTCGAACTGCGCGGCTTTCCCGGTGAGATCGAAGTCTTCGAACTCAGCGGCGTTCTGGTGGACAGCGAGCGTCGCGACACCAGCGAACTCTGGACACGCGCCCCGTTCGGCCTCTGATCGAAGCAGTCGCCCTCCAGCGCGGTGCCGTGGTGCCTGCGACGCATGTGGATCGTCTGCGCGCCCACGAAGACGTCACCCTGTTGGGCGAGCTCGGATCCAAGGTCATCCGACTCGGCCTCGACTGGTCCTGGTTGCAGCCCACGGCAGGCGCAATCGACGGCGACGCAGCCGAGTTCTATCTCGGCCTCACCCAGGTTGCCCGGTCGGCCGGCGTGGCGCTGCAGTTCGCGCTACTCGAGCGCGACGTGCCGAAGTGGTTCGACAACGAGGGCGGGTTCGCCGATGCCAAATGGGCGGGGCACTGGTGGCCGCGCTGGGTCGAGGCATGCGCCGACACCTTTGGCGACAGTGTCGGTGGGTGGATCCCGATCGACCATCCGCTCGGAGTCGCCAACCGCACGGTGCGCGACGATCCGCGCAAGCACGGCGAGGTTCTGGACACCCTGGCAACCGCATGGCGCGACGCGTGGCGGATCCTGCGCGGCGGTCCCCCGATCGTGACCTCGTTCGGCCTCGAGATCGTACGCCCGGTCGATCAGACCATTCCCGCCGAGCACAATGCCAAGCGGCTCGACCAGATCCGCTTCAGATTGTGGTTCCAAGGGCTGCTCGACGGGATCGTCAGCATTCCCGGCCGCGCCGATCGTGAGGTCGGCGACCTCGCTGGCTCGTTCGACGAACTCGGAGTGATCGTCCGTCACGAGAACGACACCCTCGGACTGCTGCATCGCGCCGCCGAGATGGTCGACATCGGATCGAAGCCGATGTCCGTCACGCTGTTGATGGGTGCCAGCAGCGACGCGACGCGCGAACTCGTCGTCGAGCGTTTCATGGAACAGGTCACCGAGGCTGCGAGCGGCCTCCCGCTGCAGACGGTGTTGGTCAGCCCGACCTTCGATCTCGACGGTGAGGAGCGGGGCATCATCACGCGTGACCGAGACCTGAAGGACAGCGGCCGCCTGTTCCTCGGCCTCCCCCA
>JAYTOM010000184.1:0-1852 GCA_043747765.1 Actinomycetota bacterium | reverse complement strand
TGTCTCTTCTGGTAACTCCACGACGACCCTTCCTCAGTACTACCGATCAACCTACCGAACACCCCCCGGGGTACGACGCACAGAGCGGTACCGGGTTCGGTGTCAGGACGTTCGACTCTGGACACCGCCAGTCGGACGGCGCACGCTCGACACGTGAGCAATCAGAACGTTGTCAACCCAAACTGCGTCGAGCCACCTCCGATCGGCATCGGGCCAGCACGCCGATGAAGCCCCGCTCCCAACCGCTACGCGATGAGCACCGCGCACTGCTCCCTGAGCTGGCAATGTTGCGCGTCGCCGCCGACGCCGTCGGCACGTCCGCCGCGATGGAACACGCGTTGCGGGCTCATCGGCTGCTGGTGCGCCACCTCCTGCCGCACATGGCTGCCGAGGAAACGGTGCTCTACCCTGTGATGGATCGCCTTGCCGAACGCGACGTCACGCAGACACTGCTCCGGGACCACGACGAGATCCGCCGCCACGCGGCGCAGATCGAAGCAGCGGTCCTCGACCCTGGAGGTAGCGGTGAGAACGATCTGCGAGCTGCGCTCTACGGACTCGACGCGATCGTTCACCTCCACCTGGCCAACGAAGAGTTGCTCTACCCCCTTTTCGACCTGTACCTCGACGACGCAGCCGCGCTGGCGATCATCACTGCGATGCAACAGGCCAAACACAACAGCCCTCCGAATCCCGGTGCGTTGCCCTGAATCCGAGGACTCGACGCCTATTCACTCCGACCAACTATACCCTATGGGGTATTAGTCAGCGACATTCAACCGAGAGCGTTGTGGGTGATTCGTCGCCAACCCCGCGAAGACGCCTCGCCGACGACAGCTTTCGGGTCACGATGGAGATGTCTCACGATGCGTTACTTTGAGGTGTTGCTCGCCGGTCTCGGGATCGGCATCGTGTTCGGGATGTTCGGTGCTGGCGGGTCCGCGTTCGCCACCCCGATCCTTGCCTTGATCGGCATCCCGGCGGTCATTGCCGTGGCGTCACCGTTGCCGGCAATGCTGCCTGCCTCGGTTGCCGGCGCGCGCCGCTATCTGCGGTCCGGGAACCTCGACACTCGCATCGCCAAACTCGCCGTTGTCGGTGGCATTCCCGGCACCGTGATCGGCGCCTTGGTCTCGCGCTATGTCAGCGGCAATGCTCTCCTGGTCCTTTCGGGTGTGATGCTGCTCGTGGTGGGCGCTCGTGTGCTGCTGCCCGATTCGAAGAATCACGAAGACCGTTCCGCTGCCCGCAGGGAACGTTCCGGCCTGGTGATCGCGGCCACCTTCGTGGTCGGGTTTCTGACGGGTTTGCTCGCCAACGGCGGAGGGTTCCTGCTGGTGCCACTGTTCGTCGTTGTCTTGGGTCTGACCACCGTCAAGGCGGCTGGCACGAGCATGGTGGCGGTCGGCGTGCTGACCATCCCGACCCTCGTGACGCACTGGGCCTTGGGACACATCGACTGGCCAGTGGCGGTCGTGTTCGCATTGGGCGTGGTCCCCGCCTCGTTGCTCGGAGCCAGGATCTCCGAGCATCTTCCCGCTGAACGGTCCCGCAAAGCCTTCGGGGTGCTCCTCGTCGCCTTCGCGATCTGGTTCCTGATCCGCAAGCTCGGCTGAGCAACGATCCACCCGGATGGCCATGCCGGATCGGCAATCTCTGCGATGGCCGCTGACTCCACACTGACGCGGACGGAACCACTGGGGCGCATCCACTCGCCACAGCTGACCAAAGACCCTGTCGAGTGGTGCCCGCGGGGGTAGATGATCGTGACGGGGGTTCATTGCCCAGAAGGATGAGACTGAGATGAACGAATCTGGCTACGGCAAGGCAGTGCTGGACGAGCTCCGGCCGC
>JAYTOM010000183.1:0-17149 GCA_043747765.1 Actinomycetota bacterium | reverse complement strand
GTGATGACGGTGCTGTGGGCACACGGAGCGCCGATGCTCCCCGGCGAAGTCCAAAGTGCGCTCGGTAGCAAGCTTGCCTATACGAGTGTGGCTACGGTGCTTGGTCGCTTGCACGTCAAGGGCATGGTCACTCGTAGCCCGGACGGAAGGGCGTTTCGGTACGAGGCCGCTGTTGGCGAAGCGCAGCTCGCTGCCCGCCGGATTGGTGACGTACTTTCTTCTGTCAGCGATCGCAAGGCTGTCCTCAGCGGCTTCGTCCAGAGCCTGTCGAGGCGTGACGCGAAGATGCTTCGGGGATTTCTCGACGGCCCCGATCGCTGAGGTGTTTGCCTCCGTATTGTTCCCGGTACTCGCTGCTGTGCTGCTCGCCGTTGGCGTGACCACTGCGCACCGGCGCCTCGTGCCGGTGTTGGCGGCCAAGACGGCTGCGGCGTGCGTCGTTGTGGTTGTCGCAGCCGCTGTCCCGACATTGTGGATTATCAGTCTCGATTTCCTTGTTCACTTGCCGATTTTCGGACATGGTCTGGAGTGGTGCTCCAACGTGTTCGGGGTTCGTCGGCGCATCCCGGACGTGATCGGCTTGCCGACGACGATCATGTCGATCGCCGGGATAGTGCGAAGTGTGCGGTTCATTCGGTCGCATCGACGTCTTCGGTACGACGACCGGACCTCCGTCGAGGTTGCCGATTGTTCGGTACCGTTCGCCTACACGCTCCCTGGCAAAGGCGGCCGTATCGTCATTTCTACAGGGCTGATCGAACTCCTCGACGATGACGAACAGGGCGTGGTCATCGCCCACGAGCAGGCCCACGCACGGCATCGTCACGACCGTTACGTGTTGATCGGGCAGTTGGCGGAAATCAACTTGCCGTTGCTGCATCCGCTCGTCAAGCGGTTGCATTTCGCGTTGGAGCGATGGGCGGACGAAGCGGCTGTGGTCGAGAGCAGCGGGGATCGGCGATTCGTTGCGGAGACGTTGGGAAAGGTTGCGCTGAATTCGATGAAGCCGCTCGGCGCACTTGGCATCGTAGGCCTTGGTGTTCCGGGCCGTGTTGCTGCTTTGTTGGTACCGCCGCCCACAAGCCAACACCCGATAGCCGTCTGCATGATGTGGATGGCCATCGCTGCGACAGCTGCGTTGACGCTCGTGCAGTTGCATCACTTGCTGGGTCTGCTGACAGCACTCTGCCCCGGCTGACCGAACTGATTCTCATGACGAGTCAGACGAGCAACGGCCGACCACGAAACCCTCGTCACGAGGTATCTCCATCATTGTAAATGCATTCCGAACGTTGCGACTACACGATAGCGACGACCATACCGACGCGTGGATACTACAACATGTAGGGATACCATTCTGATCGAGGATGGACCCGGTGACGCAAGGATGGACCCTGTGACATATCGCGTTTTGGTTGCTGACGGCAATCGCCATGTGCGAGTTCGGCTGGCGGGCGCTCTACGCGCTTAGGGCTACGCGACGACCGTCGTCGCCGATGGGATCACCGCCTTAGAGGCTTTCGGGGCTGAGCGGCCAGATGTCATTGTCGCCGATGTGATGTTGCCCGGCATCGACGGTCTAGCGCTGTGTCGAACCCTGCGGAGCGAGATGCATGTGACGCCGATCCTGCTGTTGGCAAGTCGAACTGCGACCTCCGATCTGGTTGCCGGGGTGAACGCTGGAGCCGACGACTGGATGGTTCAACCCGTCAGTGTGCTGAGTTCTGCGCCCGGTTGCGGGCATTGGTTCGCAATGCCGGGGGAGTTGCGTTCCGTCCATCGCCGCACGGCGTTGAACTCCAGCGGTAAACGGATCCAAGCGGCTCCTTGCTCATCAGGCGCGCTTGCGGAAGGCTAGGAATCGACTTCTGCTCCGCCCCAGCACGAATCTTAAAATGAAGCTGTTTGACCGGCGAGGAACCCATGGTCGACGAAGCCGATCACATTCCCCACTACTGCACGCCACCGAATTTGGCGCATGCGCTCATGGCGCGTAGTGCTAGCCGCCCCATCGGCGCCGGTGAGTCCGATGGCCGTTCCACCGAGAGAAACTTGGCAAGGTACGACACGGTTGCGTGAGGATGCTCGGCGGATCACCCAGCGACGCTGTCGGCGGCGACGACGACACGTGTGTGATCTTCGCCGGGTCGGGCGCGACGGGGGCGATCGACTTGTGGGATTTCGCTTGTGGGGCTCCGTATGTCGATATCGAGATGTACCCGCAGTGCGTTGGGCACCGCTGGCCTACAAGGACGCTGTCTTCATCAGCCCGCACAAGTTCGTCGGCGAACCGGGGACCCCGGGCGTGCTCGTCGTGCAGAAGTCGCTGCTGCACAATCGGGTGCCCGACGTGGTCGGTGGGGGCACGGTTGCGTACGTGAATCCCACCGACCACCGTTACCTCGACAACCCGGTGCATCGCGAAGAAGGTGGTACACCCGACATCATCGGCTCGATCCGCGCCGGGCTGGTGTTCCAATTGAAAGCAGCAGTCGGCGTCGCCACGATCCGACTGCATGAGCAGACGTACTGCCAGCGGGCGATCGCTACATGGTCTGCGAACCCGGCGATCCAACTGCTTGGCAACACCCGCTCTGATCGTCTCTCGATTCTGTCGTTCGTGGTCAATCGCCCAAACGGCCAATACCTCCATCACAACTTTGTCGTTGCACCGCTGAGCGACCTCTTCGGCATCCAGTCGCGCGGAGGTTGCTCGTGCGCCGGCCCGTACGGCCACCGCCTCCTCGGCATCGATATCGAGCGGTCTCACGAGTTCGAGCACGAGATCACCCAGGGATGCGAAGGAATCAAGCCGGGCTGAACCCGGGTGAGCTTCAACTACTTCATCTCCGACACCGTCGCCAAGTACCTCGTCGACGCCGTCGACCTCCTCGCCGAGCACGGCTGGAAACTGCTTCCCGAGTATCGATTTCGATCCCGCAACCGGATTGTGGCGCCATCGCCATGGAGCCATCGAACCACCCCTCCGGCTGCCGCAATTGTCCTACGACCCCGAGACCGGAGAACTTCGTAGGCCGCCGCTCGACCGACAGCGGGCCGACGAGTCCGTCCTTGCCGGCTACCTCGACATCGCCCGTGACCGCCTCGCCGTCCTCCCTGCGTCGACGTCTGTCGACCCGCATCCCGGCGCTCTTTCAACAGAGTTCGAACACCTTCGCTGGTTCGATCTGCCCGACGAATGCTTCGCTCGCTAGCGTACGGCATCGCTGGGCCGGGCATCTGCGGCGGGGGACCCCACGCCGCCCCTTCAGAGGACTCCGTATCGTGGGTGGGAGGGTCGCGGCGGTGTCGCCAGCGAAGATGCCGGGCCGGTCGGTGGTCAGTATGAGCGGTGGTCGTCGTGGTCGCGAACGGGCGATCGTTCAGTGGCGGGCAATCGCCAGGAACAGCGGATAGGCGACGCCGTCGCGGACCATATGGTGGCATGGCTGAACATTGATGTTCGCGAATCCTGCGGCTTCTAGATGTGCGGTCAGCACGGAGTGGTCGAAGCCGTTGTGGCCGGCGAAGTCGCTGTGATGGAACGAGCCGTCTTCTTTGTCGAGGTCGACAATGCACAAGTGGCCGCTGTCGGCCAGCATGCGGGCGAAGCCGGAGAGCACCGGTTCCAAACGGAGGATGTGGTGCAGCGTCAACACGGTGACGATGAGATCGAAGGTCTCGACCGGTGCCGCCTCAGTGGACAGGTCGAGGTTCCAGACACGTGCGTCAGTGATGGTTCCCGTAGCGATCTTGTCCTCAATGACGCTGCGCATGCCGGTCGACGTGTCGGCCATTGTCACCGGTCCGACGTGGTCGCGCAACGCCTGGGTGACGAGTCCGGTGCCGGCGCCGTACTCCAGCATCCGAGTCGAGCCGTCAGCGTGCACAGCCGCGAGGATTGCCTGAGCGACGATCGCAGCTCGTTCGACTTTCGCAGGGTCGTCATCCCAGGTGAGCGCTCGCTCGTCAAAATTGTTGCTGTCGTTGATCATCGGTTCTCCTCGTGAAGACGGGCGCCCGTTTGTGGCCTGGCCGCTTTGTCGCTGTCAAGGCGTTCGCTGTCGATGGCTGGGATGAGGCGGGCGGGCTGCTTGCGTCAACTTCGGCCCGGGTTGAGTGTGTGCAGCGTTTCCCATGCCGTGTAGCCGCCGATGAGGTCGGAGACGTCGGTGAAGCCGTGGGAGCGCATCAGGCTGGAGGCGATTGCCGAACGGTAGCCGCCGGCGCAGAACACGACTGTCGGGGCGGTGTGGTCGAGTTGGTCGAGGTTGGTGAGGAGTGCGGGAAGGCTGATGGGGCGGGCGCCGGCGATGGTGCCGAGGGCAACTTCGCTGGGGTTGCGGACGTCGATGAGCATCAGATTTGGGATGGTGTTGATTCGATTGGTGAGTGCTTCGGCGGAGAGGCGGGAGAGTGGTTCGATGAGTTCGGGGTGGTTGACAAAGGTGTCGATGGGGTGTTCCAGCGCTCCAAGCACACGGTCGAAGCCGATGCGTGCCAGGCGGATTTGGGCCTCCACCTCGTCGCCGGGGGGTGTGACGAGCACGATCGGTGTTTCGGGTGCCATCACTTCGCCGGCGTATTCGGCGAAGCGGCCACCCAAGCCGACGTTAACGGAACCGCGCAGATGCCCGGCGGCGAATGCCATGTCCTCGCGGGTGTCAAGCACGACAGCGCCGTCGCGCTGGTGGGCGAGAACCTCGCTGATTGTGAGGCTGGTTACGTGGGTGTCGTCGGCGAGGAGGGTCCGGAGTTCTCGGTTGCGGTTCGCGGCGAACGAGAAGTACAGCGGGGCGACGGACTGGCCTTGGGTGACGGCTTCGACGAAGTCGTCTTCACTCATCGGAGCGAGTGCATAGTTCGTGCGACGCTGCGCCCCGATGCTCGAGATGGTTTCGGCCGATAGGTTTTTGCCGCATGCCGAACCGGCACCGTGGGCGGGGAATACCTTGGTGGCGTCGGGCAGCGAGAGCAGCTTCTCGTGGAGCGAGTGGTACAGCTGCCTTGCGAGTTCGTCGGCGGTCACACCGACGGAGGCGAGGAGATCGGGGCGCCCGACGTCGCCGATGAACAGCGTGTCACCCGTGAGCACCCCGTATGGCGTGCTGGCCGGACCGTCCGGATAGATGACGATGCTGATCGACTCGGGCGTGTGCCCAGGAGTCTCGAGGATCTCGAGCTCGACCCCTCGACCACCGGAACCGAGGCGGATACGCTCACCATCGCTGAAGGTTTCGATCGGGAACTCGGTGCGCCCGAGAGCAGCGTTGCCGTAACCAATCGTGGCACCGGTGTGGGCGGCCAATTCGAGGTGGCCGGAGAGAAAATCGGCGTGGAAATGCGTCTCCAACACGTTTACGATCGTCAGTCCGTGGCGGGCAGCGTCGGCGAGGTACTCGGCGACGTCGCGTTGCGGATCGACGACCACGGCGTGGCCGGTCGTGGTATCACCGATGAGATAGCTGGCGTGGGAGAGGCATCCGAGGTAGTACTGACGGAAGAACATGTGGGTCGTGCTCCTGAGAGGTTGTACGATCACTATACCCCCTAGGGTATAATTTGAGGCGGGGCGAGCCGACCGATGAAAGACGTCAGCGACTCGTCCGTGCCCGATTCGCCCCAAACCCGAGGGTGAGGTTGAAGGCTCAGCCAAAGGTCCCATCTGCCGGCGCTGTGTCGTCCGAACTCGGTTCTCGCCGGGATTGCAGTCCGCGCCGGCGTGGCGCGTTTGGGTTGGTTTCGATCTGCTCGGCGTTGATCGTCGCTGGTCGTTCGTTCGACCATTCAGAGACGAGGCGAAAGTTTTCGCCTCGGATGTACGTGAGACGGTATTCGACGGGTTGGTCGCCGTCGAACGAACCACGCTCCAGCCGCAGTAGCGGCTGACGGTGAGTGAGTTGGAGGTGTTCCCTCAGTCGCCGGTCGGGCGCGACGCTGGTGATGTTCTCCCAGCCGCGTGTGGGTGTGACGCCGCATCTTGCTGCGAGTTCGTCGTAGAGCGAGGTATGCGAAAAGTCTACGACCTCGAGTTTCTTGGCGATGCTGTACGGGAGCCACGCCTGGTCGAATGCGAGAGGCAGACCTCCAGCGCACCGGATCCGTTCGAGGCAGAGAAGTTCGGTTTCCTCGGGGAGACCAATGGCGCCAGCAGCGTCGGCTTCGACGACACGTTTCAGCGAGGTGACGATGCTCTGCTGTTCGACACCTCGGGCTTCGATCGTGCGGAACAGGCTGTAGAGCACGCCGAGCGGCTGGTCGAATTCCCGTTTGACGATGACTGTCCCGCGGCCTCGTTGCCGGTGCAGCACGCCCTGTTTGTTGAGCGATCGGATTGCTTCGCGAACGGTGTTCCGGCTGACTGCGTAAGTGTCGACGAGGTCGATGTCGGTGGGGAACCGGTCGTCGAACTCGCCGGCGTCGAGGCGGCGGCGGAGTTCGGCCTCGAGTTGCGCCCACAACGGGAGAGGACTCGTGCGATCAAGCGTGGCGAATGCGGTGACAGATCCCGCCGCCGGTTTCGTTGCTGTCGCCCCGTTGGGTGTGACGTTGCGAGCCATGTCGTCGTCCTTTCGGCACGACGCTATCGGCAATCTGCACGGTGGTGAAGCGAACCCGCTGTCCCTGTTGAGGCGGGCTTGTGGATCAACAGGTCATCAACACCTGTTCGGCCCCGACCGTCATGCTCCCGTCAGTTTGCGGATCAAGAACCACACGGCGAAAACGACAAGCAGCGTGGCAAACGCCATCCGCGCTTTCGCAGCCGGCATCACCGACGAGATACGCGCCCCGAGCAGCGACGCTGGCACGACCCCGACAGCGAAGACGAGGGCGATCCGCCAATCGATGTGACCCAACGCCCAATGTGTGATCAGGGTCGGGATCGTCAACACGCCGACAGCCACCATGCTCGTCCCCGCGGCCTTACCGGTCGTCAAGCCGAGCACAACCACAAACAACGGCACAAGCAGGAAACCTCCGCCGTTGGCCAACAAACCGGTCAGGAACCCGACGAGGAACGTCGCCCCCAGTACCAGGCCCGACCGCTCACGCCTCGATGCCGACCGATCCTCGTGCCCTTCGGCATCCGGAATCAGCATGCGCACACCGACGACGAGCAGCATCACTCCGGACAGAACCAACAGGTACTGGCCGCTGACCAACCTGGAAACGAAAGCCCCGATGACGGTCCCCGGCACGCCGCCGATGACCGCCAGCTTGGCGATCCGTTTGTCGAGATTGCCAGACTTCAAGTAGCGCCGGGCACCGGCAACCGAGGCGGGAAGCATTGCCGGCAACGGCGACGCCACCGCAATCACACCCGGCACTCCGATCAACGCCAAAATCGGCGTCGCGAATGCCGAACCGCCCGCACCGAACATCCCGAAAACCACGCCAACGCCGAGACCAGCAAGCAACACCTCGAAATAGTTCATGATCAGCCAACCTCTTCATCGTCCACAGAGCGGTCTGCCCACAACTCTTAATGTTCTAATGTACCTACAATGGGCTGAGGTCGTTGCGTGGTGTGAGCAGATCCCTGCCGTCATTGGTCACTGTGGTGCGATGGACTCATTGGAGAATTCGCAGAACGCTGCGTAGGCTCGCGGCCCGTAGATCGTGGCGGGACCTCCGCCCATCAGGAAGGTGACCCCGATGGCTTCGGCGACTTCCTGGCGGGTCGCTCCGGCACGGGCTGCACCCTCGGTGTGGGAGGCGATGCAACCATCGCAGCGCTCGATGACGGCGATCGCCAGAGCGATCAGTTCTTTGGTCTTGACGTCGAGCGCTCCCGGGGCGAACGATGCACGATGGAACTCGGCGAACGTCTTGTAGACGTCAGGGATCGCGTGACGAAGGTCGCGGTGCAACGGTCGAAGCTCGTCGAGAACGCTACGACCGTGGCTGTGCTTGACGGTGTGGGAGCCATTTTCTGTTTCCATGAGTTCAACGATGCGCCGATCGTCGGTTGTAGGCCAGAGACTTCGGACCCTGGTTGTTCATGATCGTCGCGAGTCCATGTGCTTCGTCCTCGCCACGATGCCGCCGTTGCTGGCGGCTATCGCCAACGCTGGACGACATCGTCGTGTTGGTCAAGTCGGCGGTGGTCATGGAGCAACTCGGCACCACCACGAGGGTGGCCTCTGACGAGATCGGCACGCTCATCCACTGCACACTCAGAGTTGCGGACGTCCACATCCTGGTTGTTCCTGTGCCTGTCCATCTCGCCTGCGTGGTTCGTCGGTGACGTCGTTGGCGGCTTGTTCGGCGGCCGGTGGGTTCACCGGCCGTGTGCCGGTGAACACGATTCCAGTGGCGATGGTGAAGGCGATGAGGCTGGCCCATTCGTTGACTCGTAGTCCGGCAATGCTGTGGGCGTAGTCGATGCGAAGTCGCTCGACGAGGAATCTCCCGACGGTGTAGCCGGCGATGTAGACGGCGAAGAGGCGCCCGGGCCGCAGTCGATGGCGTCGGTCGACGGCCAGCACGAGACCGACGACGGCGATGTTCCATAGCGACTCGTAGAGGAACGTTGGTTGGAAGGTGCTGAACGCTTCGAACCCTACGGGCCGTTTGCTGAGGTCGATGCGTATCGCCCACGGCAGTGTCGAGGGACGACCGAAGAGTTCTTGGTTGAACCAGTTGCCCCAGCGACCAATGGCTTGTGCGAGCGGCAGCGCGGGGGCAACGGCATCGAGCAGCGGACCGAACGGGATGCTTCGTCGGCGGGCGACGACGAGTGCGGTGAGTACGCCGGCGGCGATCCCTCCTGGGATACCGAGGCCGCCGTCCCAGATGGCGAACGCTCGCAGCAGGTGATGGGTGTAGAGCTCGTAGTCGGTGACCACGTGATAGAGGCGTGCACCGATGACGCCGGCGGGGACGGCCCACACGGCGATGCTGCTGACCACACCGGGATCGCCGCCCCGTGCCACCCATCGCCGGTCACCCCAACGGGCAGCGATGATCACCCCCAGAGCGATCATCAAACCGTACGCACGCAACTGCAACGGTCCGATGTGCACAGCGTTGGCGGGCGGGCTGGGTATCGAGGCGAGCAAAGCGCTCATCAGTCACCGGGCGTTTCGGCGACACGAGCCGACGGCGCAGAGGGCGACGGGGGCCCGATCGATCTGGTCGACAACGAGGCGGCGGCGGCGATGTCGCCGATAAACCACTGGCGGCCACGAGCGCTCGCGACGGCCGGGCTACCTCTGTCGAACATTCCGCTGAAAAATTCGACGAGCAGCCTGATTCCTGCCAGCATGGCGAGCGTCACCTGCACACCACTTCGACGATCACATGCAACTATCCGTCCGTATAGGAGCGAAGACAACGCCAACGCGTCTATCGAACCGATAGACATTGTCTATCGGTTCAACCGCTGCTTCGTACGTGCTGCCGGTGTGTCTAGACGCCTCTTCAGGGGCTCGCAGCCCGAGGGGTTACTCGATGGGCTTGAGCGGTGGGCGGACGCTGGCCAGACGAATCATTGCTTCGGCGACGCGTGATGGCTGTCCTGGTGGAGCGGCCCGACGCGACGCCTACACCGGCGAGGACGAGTGGGGACGATCGCCTCGCGCTGGGTGATCTCGACGACGATGTGGGTCCGGACCGGCCCTTCAACCCACCGAGTGGGTCGAAAGCAAGTGCAGGCCACGCGACAGGTTCGAGGTGGCCGGCGTATGAGCTACGCCAATTGACGCACATCCATAGACACAGCCTATAAATGTGCGGTCTAATTCGAGAAATGGACGTGGGGGAGATGTTTGTCGAGCCACTGGGGAATCCACCAGTTGCGCTCACCGAGCAGTTTCATCAGTGATGGTATAAGCATCACTTTGACGATGGTGGCGGCGAGGAGCACGGCGAGTGCGAGGGTGACGCCGAGTTCGGTGGGTGGGATCGGCCCGGTGATTCCGAAGGCGATGAACACGACGATCATGATCAACGCGGCGTTGGTGATTGGCCGTCCGGTGCGAGCGATGCAGTCGGTGATCGCCAGTTGGGTGTCGCCTGTGGTCTCGTACTGTTCGCGTATGGCGGCGAGGGGGAAGAGCTGATAGTCCATCGACAGTCCGAAGAGCAGAGCGCCGAAGAACAGTGGTGCCCAGGCGTCCACGAAGCCCTGGGGATGGATGCCGATGAGCCTGGCGCCGAAGCCGTGTTGGAAGACGAGGGTAGCGAACCGGCGCAGCGGCGAGGGCAGCTATGAGCCAGAACAACATCAGCGGTCGCCGACGCCGTGCCGAGAAACGACCCAGCCGGGCAAACCGATGCTTCTTCGGAGCGGACCCTTCGGCAGGCATTCCATCAGCAGTCGGTGCATCGGCAGTGGTGTCGGTAGACATGACGGGGGCTATTGAGGTCGCGAGAGGATCGGTTCGTAGTCGGTTAAAGGTCAACGGCATAAGAGGAGCAGCACCGGCCGGTCGAAGTTCATATCGATGTCGTGCGTCTCATATGGCGGTATACCCTCACCCGTAGTATAGAAATACCCAGGGGGGTATCTACCAACGGAACGACATGGGTTGTAACCCGACTGACTGCCCGTCCGTTTCCCCGTTGATGCGACGGTGCGGTCCGCACGACGCGGAGCGTAGGGCGGCGTCAGTCCATCATCGACGGGTCGAGGCAGCGGTGACGGCGTCGACCGCTGCTCGTAACTTGGCCGAGACTTCCGAGCCGAGTTGGTTGAAGGCGGGGTCGGCCATCAATTCGAGCGGGTCGACAGCCGAGATTTTGGTGCCCGTCTCGACGCTTTCGACGACGACATTGCACGGCAGCAACAGGCTGACCGTCGGGTCGAGTTCGAGAGCACGCTGCGCGAAGCCAGGGTTGCAAGCGCCGAGGATTTTGAGGAAGGGGCGCTCGACCCCGAGTTTGGCGTGGAACACGGCGGCAATATCGATCTCGGTGAGAATACCGAAACCTTGATCGGCCAGCGCCGTCCGAATGGCCGCTTCTGCATCGGCGGGGGAAAGTTCGACAATCGCGTCGATCGAGTTCATGATGGAATGCTCCTCGTAGTAGGTGGTTGGATGTGGATGGGTGTCAGTGCGAGCGTGTGACAGCCGCCGGGGGCAGATGACGTCACATCGTCGCCTCGACTGGCGTTGTTCGATGTGACCACAGGGCCGCAATGGCGGCCCCCCCGGCAACGGCCGGCAGCACAGTGCCAGCGGCGCGATAAACAAGTGTGGCACCGAGAGCGCCGTCCAGGGGTGCGCCGAAACGGTGCAAGATCGCCGGGACCACTGCTTCGACGAGGCCGAGACCGCCAGGAAGTAACGGTACCCAACTGACCATCGTGCCGGCGGTCGCTGCCAGTAACGCGATATCGGGACGGATATGGAACCCGGCTGCGTGGCAGGTAGCCCACAGCGTGGCTGCGTCGGCGAGGACGGCGCCTGCGGAAACGGTGGCCAACCGGACCCGGTTGGCCGGCGGACCAATGAATTCCATCGCCTCACCGTGCCAACCGGCGGCGGCTTGGCGTTGGACCTCGACGGGTGGTTGTGGGCGGCGCAGACGGATCGCTCCCAAGATGAGAGCGAGGCCTTCAGCGCTTGCCGTTCGGCGAGCCAACATCGCCGTACCGGCGAGTGCCACCAGCACGACAGTGGCGACGATGACGAGCGGCCAGAACTCGCCGAACGTCAAATGACCGATCGAGACAACGATGATCAAGTCGACCGCAGCGACTCCATAAAACGTCCGTTGAGCAAACCACTCAGAAAACCCGATACTTAAATGAGCCTGACGTTTCGAGCGACCGCGACGGACCAGTTCACGGCTGGCGATCGCCAACCCCTCGGCCGGCGATGCCGGGGTGACCGCACCGAAACCGAAGACAACGAGCCCAAAAGCGCACGCAGTTCCGAAACCCAGTCGCCCTGAGCGGCGCCCGAGCCACCACCACTGCAAGCTATACAACCATAACCGCATCACCGCCATTGCAACAGCGACTGCGACGAATCCACCCTTCATCCGACCGATAGCCTCGACAGCGTCCCCGACACCGCCAGCGCGCGACACCACGAACCATACGGCGGCGCCACCGACAGCCAGCCCGACCAGCAGCCTGACCACCGGATGCAACCGCCGGCGCACAGCCGCCGGCCCGGAATCAAGCACCGAAGTCACAATACTGAACTTTGCAGCCTAGCGTCCGGTTCGCCTAGAGCCGAAGGTCACCGGATCCCCGTTCGGCAGCCCAAGCGTCCTCGTCGTAACCGTCGGGATGGCACCCTCGGTGGCGCACGCGTCGGTTCAGCTCTGCTACCCCCGGTCGGCGCTCTTCGGCGCAGGGATGTAAACCGGAGGCGTTCGTCACGACACCACTCGACCGTATCGCTGCTTGCGAGGTGACCATCTGAAACAACTCCAGTACTACCGTCATTTGAATCGGTGGTGAAATGTGACGTTGTCCTCTTGGGCTGGTGAGCAGCGGGAAACAGAATGCAAGGCGTGACCCATTGTCCGTTGTCCAGTCGTTGAAGGCTAACTGTTGATGAACGCGTCGACGGTGTTGGATCAGCCACCGACCAGGTCACCGGTTCGCCGTTGGGTGCTGCTCGGCGGATCGGTGGTTGTCTGGGCAACGTTGTATCAGTTGAACCTACGCTGGTGGAACTGGGTCGTCTACGGCGTTGTCGGTCTTGATCGCCGCACGCGTCTTGCAGGGTCGGTGCATTTCTTCTTCTACGACAACACCAAGATCGTCCTGTTGTTGGCCGGAGTGATCTTTGCCGTCACGGTGCGGCGCAGTTTCATGTCCGTCGAACGGACCAGGGCGTCGCTCGGAGGCCGGCGTGAAGGAGTCGGCAATGTGCTCGCAGCGGGTCTCGAGGAAGTCACGCCGTTCTGCTCGTGCTCGGCGGTGCCGGCGTTCATCGGTTTCGTTGCTGCCGGCGTCCCGCTCGGGGTGACGTTGAGCTTCCTGATTGCCAGCCCGTTGGTCAACGAAGTGGCCATCGTGATGCTGTTCTGGTTGTTCGGTTGGAAGGTCACCGCCCTGTACATCGGAGGTGGGATGCTGATCGCCATCGTCGCCGGCGCAGTGCTCGGGCGACTGCGACTGGAGCGTTGGGTCGAGCCGTTCGTGTTCGAGACCCGCCTGCGTGGCAAGGTGATCGACTCGTCTGCGGGACTTTCGTGGGACGACCGGTTGATGATGGACCGCGAAGAGGTTGTCAGCATCTTGCGCAAGATCTGGCTGTATCTCCTCATCGGGATCGCCGAGCAACTCGGGCTTGCAAGCGCGCTTGGAGAAGGTCACCGATCCTGGCGAGATCGCCTCGTGGGGAGTGATGGCCACACCGGCGCTTGTCATCGACGACGAGGTTGTCGTGTCCGGTCGGGTCCCGAGTGGCGACGATGTCAAGAAACTGCTCGCCGCCCGGTGAACGGACGCGACACCCTCCAAGCGGTCACCCCACCTTCCCTGTCAGGCGCCCAAAGTCGTCTGTCGACCGAGCGCTCGGTGCTGGTGCGTTCATGAGCGCGTCTGGCTCGTCGTACATTGCGACCGCACACACGAGGGAGGACGGCACGTCGGTGGCAACCGTGAAACGAACTGAGATCCCTTTCGATTCCTCGCCGATCCAGGGTGACGTGCTGCCAGGTCCTGCCGACCTGCTGACGGCAGCGTTCGCCGCGTGCATGCTGAAGAACGTCGAACGTTTCGGGCAGATCCTGCTCTTTGACTGGCGTCACGCTTCGGTCGAGGTATGCAGCGAGCGTCAAGACGCGCCACCGATGATCACCACCATCCACTACCGTCTGACGGTCGTCACCGACGAAACCGCACAACGCGTTGATCTCCTCCACCGCAACCTCACACGCCACGGCACGATCTTCAACACGCTCGCAGCTGCTTGCACGGTCACCGGAGAGATCATCGCTCAGGCAACGACGTCGGCAGATCTCGCAATCGATGGTAGCGCAAACGATCCGCAACCCTGATGGTTCGAATTGTCTGAGAACTCATCGCAGACATCATTGCTTTGCCGTCAGCGCAGACGGGATGAGTCGTCGGGAACGACTTGGGTGAAGTCTGTCTCCGGATTGTCTCCTGCTCGTCGAAGGACTATGCCGCCCTCGCAGCTGGTTCGTTGCTCGCACATCCGCATCCGGTGATTGCTCGATGCGGCCGGTTTGTCCTGCTGTTGGCAGGGGACCAATGGGAGGGGTCGATGTTGCCGGCGGCGCCCCTATTGCCGTGACGTAGAGCGGATTGACCGCTCCGTGCCAGGCGGCGGACGACTCCGAGAATTATACCCCGGCCGGTATGCTCTAGCCGGTCTGATCAAGGAGTGAAATCGCTGTGGAGCTACCCAAGGAAACTGTCGCTGATTTGTCGAAGCGTTTGCGACGCGCAGAGGGCCAGGTGCGTGGCGTGCAGCAGATGTTGGCCGACGGTCGCGACTGCCGCGAGATACTGACTCAACTGTCGGCTGCGACGAAGGCGCTCGAACAGGCCGGCTTCCTGCTCGTCGCGGCCGGCCTGACATGGTGCGTCTCCGACCCCGAACGTGCCACAGCCGAAGGCTACGGCCTGGCCGACGTGCAGAAGATGTTCATGAAACTCGCCTGAACTGGGCAGCGCCTCAGACGCTGTAGACGACGTCCCTCGATGGCGAGTCGACGCGATTGGTAGTGAGGTGAATTTCGCTGATACCCTATGGGGTATGTGTAGGAGAGTGATGTGTTCAATGTGCAAGCGACCTACATGGGCGGGTTGCGGCGCCCATATCGAGCAGGTGCTGGGTAACGTTCCGCCGGCCGAGCGCTGTCAGTGCGGTGGGGGCCGCAAGCAGGCTTCCTCACCGAGCGAGCTGCGCCAGTCCCTGCTGAGCCGACTCCGGGGTCGTTGAATCACCGAGGTCAAGGGTTGCCGAATGAAATGCACCCCGGCGAATCGGTCGGCGCTTCAATCGTCCGGACCCTATTGGTCAGACTTCAGCGGTCATGTGACGTTGTGCCCCAACCACCGTCATCCAGCGCCAGCATCGTTGGGGCGTGGAGGTATGTGATGAACGAGGGATGGCACAGCAACGGGTGGGGCGGCGGTGACTGGATTGCGATGATCGTGATAATGGCGTTGTTCTGGGGTGTGATCGCCGCAATCGTCGTGAGCGGGATTCGTTCTGGTTGGTGGTCGCGACATGACCACCAATGCAACCCACCTCCGAACAGACCAACACCCGGCAATGACGCCGAGAGGATTCTGCACGGGCGTTTCGCACGCGGAGAGATCGATGAAGCCGAGTACACCCGACGCCACGATCTCCTCAAGGAGCGGTTGCGATGACGAGTGCACGCATGAAAACGGTGGGTGTCCTGCTCGCTGCGGTGGTGCTCGCTGGTGCTTCGGTACTCGCTATCGCTGGTGCGGGCGGGGCGTTCAATGGCCGCTCATGGCGTAATGGGGCATCGTGCGTCGTTCCGACGCTTTCGGGAGTTGTCCTCGATGCAACGTTGGTCAACATGGGTGGTCCGATGATGCAGGGTGCAGGTGGTTCGATGTCGGGTGGCATGATGCGCCTCTCGCTCGATCGAAGCACCGTTGCGCACGGGCAGGTGTCGTTCCTGGCGATCAACGCGGGCAGTGTCGGCCATGAACTCGTGATCCTGCCGCTTCCTATTGGGCAGATCGTCGGTACCCGAGCCATTGGCGCTGATGCCAAGATCGATGAGAACGGCAGCCTCGGCGAAGCATCGTCGACGTGCGGCGAAGGCAGCGGCGACGGGATCGCTCCCGGCGCGTCGAGTTGGGTGACTGTCACCCTCGCAGCCGGGCGATACGAGGTGGTCTGCAACCTTGCCGGCCACTACGCCGCTGGCATGTACGCCCAACTCACCGTCACCTGATCAACGATCGGTAGCCAATGTTTGGCGAAGCGCACTCAGGCCAAGATGATGCTCTTGAGAATATATCCATGGGGGTATAAGGCACACTCGGTGCGGATGTCCACTTCCGGACACCGGGTTGAGAGGATCAAAGATGACTACCGTGATCAATGCAGCTGACCAAGTGAGCTTCCAGCGGGACGTGCTTGATTCGACAGTGCCCGTCATCGTCGACTTTTGGGCGGCATGGTGTGGACCGTGTCGAATGGTGGCCCCAGAACTCGAGGCGCTTGCTGTCCAGTACGGGGCGGCGATCAAGGTCGTGAAGGTCGATGTCGACGCCAATCAATCTGACGCCAACCGCTAAAACATTCGCAGCATTCCAACGATCGGACTGTTCGAGGGCGGCGGGCTCACGAAGCAGGTCGTAGGCGCCCGTCCACGCCGGGTAATCGAGACCGAATTGGACCTCGACCGGGTATTACGTCATCACCGACGATGTCGATCGCTGGCACGCTCGCTTTGTCGCAGCCGGCGCCGGTGGTGTCTTCGGGGGTGTCGCACTACCTGGCTTTGCGGTGATCGTGGCGGCGGCTGCCGGGGATTTAGCGGGTCTTCCGTTCGATGCCGCCGTTGCAGCTGATGCGGCCGCGTGTGCGGTCCGGGCACGCACCGCTGAAGCCTGCGCTTCTTGCAGAGCGGCTTGCTGGGCCGCCTCGGCCTCGGCAACGTTGTCCTGACCAAATTGCAGCTCGGTAGCGAGCTTCAGTTGTTCTAGGACCTGTGCTTTCGCATCGAGATCACGCTGTTTCTGAGTGACCGCCGCAGTCTTGAGGTCGGCAGCGGCTTGCTGTCTGACGAGTTTGGCTTGCTCTTTGTTGAGCGCGTCGACGCTCGCTCCGAGTTGGTCGATGGAATCTTGGCCATCCGAAACCGCTAGCTTCGTGTACTCGTCGCGTTCGACGGTGGAGGTCAAGTGCGCCGGATCGCCGAGCAGTGCTCCGAGCCCGCCGCTCGAAAGCCGCTGAAGCGCCGCTCGTAAACCGCTGAAGCGCCGCTCGCAAGCCGCTGAAGCGCAAGGGCGCTGACCTGATCCTGAACGACACCGAGCTGTCGCTGTAATTCAGCGACTTTCGTTTGCTGCGCCGTGAAATCGGTGACGGCCTGACGGGCGTCTGCTTGCGCTCCGAGGAGTTCATCTGCGAGTTGACCGCTCTGTTGATCCAGCTGCGCGAGTCGAACCCTGATCTGTTCCAGCTTCGCTGCGTCCCCGCTGCGTCTGCAAACGCTGAGC
>JAYTOM010000182.1:0-1982 GCA_043747765.1 Actinomycetota bacterium | reverse complement strand
GCCGAGTCGAACAGCCGTTGCAATTCGTCGTGCAATTCGGCGGTGAGGCGTTTGACCTCGCTGCGCGGTGCCCGTCCGTTGTCCGAGACTCGCGGATGGATTGGTTTGCCGACGATGACCCGGACCTTGTGTGGGCGGATCATCTTGGCGCCCTTCGGCATCACTGCCTCCGAGCCGCCGATGCCGACAGGAATGATCGGGACGTTCCCACGAGCAGCCACGTAGGCCGCTCCCTCGAACAAGGTATGCACGATCGGGCCGGACTTGCGCTCGCCCTCGGGGAACATCACAATCGGCTCACCCTGACTCAACAGCACAAAGCACCGTTTCAGCGCTTCAATGTCGGTGGTGCCGCGAGAGACGGGGAAGCCGCCGACCGACGAGATCAGCCATCCGAACAGCGGCGACTTCCACATCGAGTCCTTGGCCATGTAGCGCAGGCGGCGACGAGTCACGGCGGCCGAGATGGGCGTATCGATGTAGCTGCGGTGCACCGGGGCGAGAACGAATCCGCCGGTCTTGGGAACGTTCTCGCGCCCTTCCACCTGCATTCGGGTGATGATGCGGGTCGTTCCCGTCGTCAGCGCCTTCCAGAACTGATAGTTGACTTTGCTGAGCATGTTCTGCTTGGCGAGGTACGCGTCGACTTTGCTCATTGCATGTGCCTCATTCGACGTCTTTCAACAGCGCCTCGATCGCGAGCACGACCTGGTCGACGGATACGCCCGTCGTGTCGACCACCCGTGACCCGTCCGCTTCGAGAAGCGGACCATCGGACCGATTGGAATCGTTACCGTCACGAACCGCGATCGCGCGCTCGATCTCGTCGACATCGCCGCCAGCCTCGGCAACCCGTCGCTCGGCGCGCACTCTCGGCGAAGCGGTCAGGTACAACTTGATACGCGCCTCGGGAAACACGACCGACCCGATGTCGCGTCCTTCGATGACTCCACCGCCGCGTTCGCGCGCCCACTGCTGCTGACGATGACGAAGTTCGGCGCGGACCTCGCTGTTCGAGGCGACGGCGCTGACGGCCGCTGTGATCCCTGCGCTACGAATGTCGACGGTGGCGTCGATCCCGTCGACGAGCACGCCGCGATCACCGACCTCGAGCCTGATGTCCCGAGCCAGCGCGCCGACTGCGGGGAGGTCGTCGAGGCTGATGCCTCGCTCGATCGCGGCAAACGTCACCGCCCGGTACATCGCACCGGTGTCGAGGTACTCGAGACCGAGTCGCGCAGCGAGCGCTTTGGCGATCGTCGACTTTCCGGCGCCGGCCGGGCCGTCGATCGCGATCACGTTCACCAGCTCGTGCCCTGCGGGCGGCCTTCCTCGTAACCAGCGGCGCTCTGCACGCCGACGACGGCGCGTTCGTGGAACTCGGAGATGGTCGAGGCACCGGCATATGTACAGGACGAGCGAACGCCGGCGACGATCTGATCGAGGATGTCCTCCACCCCTGGCCGCTCAGAATCGAGATACATCCGTGACGTGCTGATGCCTTCTTCGAACAGCTCCTTGGCGGCCCGCTCGAACGGTGTCTCGAACCGTGTTCGGTTCTTCACCGCACGGTTCGATGCCATTCCGAAGCTCTCCTTGTACAGCCTGCCATCCGGGGAGCGAAGCGTGTCGGCAGCCGATTCGTAGGTGCCCGCGAACCACGAGCCGAGCATCACGCTGGCACCGCCGGCAGCAAGCGCCAGGGCCACGTCGCGTGGGTGACGCACTCCCCCGTCGGCCCAGACATGCTTGCCGTGTCGTGCTGCTTCAGCCGCACATTCCAGCACGGCCGTGAACTGCGGTCGGCCGACGCCGGTCATCATTCGCGTGGTGCACATCGCACCAGGGCCGACGCCGACTTTGAGGATGTCTGCCCCGGCGTCGATCAGGGCGCGTGTGCCCTCGACGGTGACGATGTTGCCGGCCACGATCGGCACGCTGGTTGCAACGCTGCGGACTTCTTCGATGGCGCGCAACGTACG
>JAYTOM010000181.1:0-7299 GCA_043747765.1 Actinomycetota bacterium | reverse complement strand
GTCGTGTCGGGTCGAGCGCCAGAACCAGACGGTGATCAGAATCAGTGCGATTCCGAGCAGCGCCAATCCACCGGCGAGCATGTACACCTTGCGGGTGCTGTTCGCATCGTTGATCGAATCGGCGAGGACGCCGGCGGCGCGGAGTGACATCAGCTTCATAGCGCGGGAAGTCTCGCAGATCATTGGCCTCGCCGTGCAGCCCCGCCGCAGGACCGGGCGTTCGATATGAGAGGCTGACGTATGGCGTCGGCCCTGCTCCTCCTCGCCGTTGTCGGCGGTTGCCTGTTCCTCTTGTGGCTCTCGTACAAGATCGAGCCGCACTGGGTCAGCAAGGACGGCGAGCGGATGATCTGTTTCGGCCAGGGCTTCAGTCGAAGCGGGACGTCATCGGGTCACTGGCGCGAGTTGCGCATCAGCCGCGTCGGTGCCGACCGGGTCGAGGTTCGCCCGCGCCGCGGCTCGCTGGCCGTCGAACATCCGGCAGGTGGAGTCGGCACCCTGATGGCACCCTTGACCAGGCGGCGACGGGTTCGCAAGGCCACCTACTGGAAGGTTGCCGGGCAGACGGACTCGACGATCAAGAACCGGGTCATGTACATGCTGGATGGGAACACCGACCCGGCCATGCCGGAGATGATCGCGATCCGGCTACCGATCAAGAGTCGGGCGATACCGATGCTCGAGGAAATCGCTGTCAGGCGGTCGGCGAGCGCTTCGAGACCGAATCCAGGAACCCCCCAATTGGCGGACCGACCTGATCAAGGTTGATCAGGAACGAATCGTGACCATGGGGTGAGTCGATTTCCACGTACTCGCTCGGCACACCATTGGATGCGAGCATCTCGTGGATCTGGCGCTGCTGATACGAGGGATAGAGCATGTCGCTCCAGATCCCCATGGTCAGGGTCGGCATTGTGATCCGAGCCATTGCCGCGGCAAGCCCATTGCGCCCTCGGCCGACATCGTGGAGGTCCATTGCCTTACCGATGATCAGGTAGCTGTTCGTGTCGAAGCGACGAATCAGCTTCTCGCCATGGTGATCGAGGTACCGCTCCACCTCGAACCGCTGCCACATGTCGAAGCCCTTGCCGAGGGTCGCTCCTTCGGCCATGTCGCGGCCGAACTTCTCGGTGAACACGTTGTCGCTGCGAAAGGTCACCTGGGCGATCATCCGCGCCACGGCCAGCCCCTGCCACGGTCCATCGCCCGGCTCGGCGTCGTAGTAGTCGCCACCGCGCCACCGCTCATCGAGCAATATCGCCCGGCGGCCGATGGCACCCCACGCGATCTGCTGCGCCGTCGCCTGCGCGCATGTCGCGATCGGCACCATCGACCGAACCCGATGCGGGTAGGTGATCGCCCATTCCAGTACTTGCATTCCGCCCATCGATCCACCGATCACGCTGTGCCAGAGGTCGATACCGAGGTGATCGGCAAGCCGTGCCTGGGCGCGGACCATGTCACGAATGGTGATCACCGGAAAACGTGAGCCGTAGGGTTTGCCGTCGAGTGGGTGGGGCGACGCGGGTCCGGTCGACCCTTGGCATCCGCCGAGCACGTTCGAACACACGACGAACCAGCGGTCCGTGTCGATCGCCAACCCGGGTCCGATCACGCCCTCCCACCAGCCGCCGCCACCCTGTTGATGCAGCCCGGTTCCCGCAGCGTGGCTGTCGCCGGTCCACGCGTGGCAGAGCAGAATCGCGTTGGTCCGGCTCTCGTCGAGCGCACCCCACGTCTCGTATGCAACCACTGCGTCGCTGAGTGTCGTGCCGCCGTCGAGCGCCATTGGATGGCTGGCACCGATCGTCAGGAACTGGCGTCGACCGGCCGGCATACCCGGCAGCCACGCTCCCGTGACAGGCAGCGACTTGTCGTTGATCTCGGCGGCCATCAGTTCCTCCTCTCGCTGCTCTTCTGATGTGTTCAGAGTGATCAGACCATTCGTGCTGACTTGTACAGACCTTGCGAGCGGCCGAAGCCTTCGTTGCCGGCGCGAGCCGACCACATCCCAGCAGTGGCGGTGACGCCACAGATGGATGGCACCTTGGCGCTTGACCACCAGGTTGCCGGGCCCATCGCTCCTCTCGGACCGTCGAGCCGCTCGTAATGCTGTCGCGAGTGTAACCCTCGATCTAGCCAGGACAGCGGGCAATTCGCTCAGCGAGCCGAACTGCCGACCTCCGCGATGGCCAAGGCCTTCAACCGCTTATAGTCGACCTTCCCATTCGCCGCGCGCAGGATCGAATCGACGACGATGACATGACGGGGCGCCTTGTACGCGGCCAGGCAGCTCTTGACGTGCGCGCTGAGCGTGGCGAGGTCGGGCACCTGCCCAGGCTCCGGCTCGACGACCGCGCAGATCACTTCACCGAACCGCGAATCGGGCAGACCGACGCAGACCGCGTCGCGCACGGACGGATGGGTCTTGATCACCTCCTCCACCTCTTCAGGAAACACCTTCTCTCCGCCGGTGTTGATGCACACCGATCCACGTCCGAGAAGGTGCAGGGTGCCGTCGTCATTGACCTCGGCGAAGTCACCGGGAACACTCCAGCGGCGCCCCTCGTAGGTGCGGAACGTCTCGGTACTCTTGGATTTGTCCTTGTAGTAGCCGAGCGGGATGTGACCGCCGACGGCCACGATTCCCTGTCGACCCGAGCCGGGCTCGACACGTTCGCCGAGTTCGTCGAACACGGCACAGTTCGGTCCGAGTTGAAACTTCGCCGTCTGCTGCGGCGCCCCTTTGATACTGAGCGAAGCGCCCATGCCGACCGCCTCGGATGACCCGAACGAGTCGAACATGATCGCCTTCGGCATGAACTCCAACAGGCCGGACTTGTTCTCCTCGCTCCACATCACACCGCTCGACGTGATCACCCCGACCGTGCTCAGGTCGTAACGATCAGGAAACTCCTGGAGCTGATCGAGCATCGGTCCAGCGAACGCCTGACCAACGATGACAATGCCCGTGACCCTGCGGCGTTGCACCGTGGACAGAAGCTCGTCGATGTCGAACTTCCGATGCACCAGCGTGACGATGCATCCGCCAGAGGCCATGGTGTTGATCGCGCTGAACTGGCCGGTGCCGTGCATCAGCGGGCAGGCAACGAGGGTCACCGGCCCGATCTCGAGATCGGGATCGAGACGCTCGATCAACTCCTCCAAACCCTCCGCCGGCGGCACACCGGTCAGCGGACTCCCCCCTGCCCCGAGGACGTTGAACAGATCATCCTGGCGCCACATCACGCCTTTCGGCATGCCAGTCGTGCCCCCGGTGTAGAGGATCAGCAGGTCGTCGCCATTCGGATCGGTTCGGCCCTTCGGCACCTCGTAGCCGGCTGCGGCAACGGCTTCGTACGGTGTCGCCCACTCCGGTCCTGTGCCGGTCTCGTCGGCAACCACGTACCAGCGGCGCACCTTCGGCAGTCGTTCACGGATCAGAGCGAGCACGTCGCCGAAGGCCGCATGGAAGACGACTGCCTCTGCGTCGGCATTGTCGAACAGGTACACGATCTCGTCCGGGCCGTAACGGTAATTCGTGTTGACCGGTGCCATCTGCGCTTTCCACGCGGCTGTCATCACCTCCATGTATTCGGGGCAGTTGTACAAGTAGCACGCCAGCTTCGCTGCGTGTCCGATTCCCTGAGCGAGCAGATCCGCAGCGAGCGACGACGTACGGGCGTCGAACTCGGCCCACGAGACGACTCGGTCGCCCTGGATCTGGCATGGCCGATCAGGCACGCGTGCCGCAATCGCGGAGAAAATGTCGGCAAAATTCCAGTTGGACATCGAGGCCCCCACGCGCGCTGCCCGAGCGTCGAACACCGGGTCACGGCCAACGTAGCGGGCGACGATGACCGGCGAACGACGGAACGATCAAGCCCGTCGGATGACCTTCTCGGTCGGCGCGCGGTTCGCCACTGTCGTCTGCGGGGTACGGTCGCGTTTGTACGCGGGAGGTGGGGGGCCGAGGAGGCCCCTTTTGTGCGATGCATGTGAACTTCTGAACGACGCCGATCACGGTCGGAGCACGTTCGACCGGCGTGCTCTTCTGCGCACCGCGATGATCGGGGGTGCCGCACTCGCAGCACGCACGTTGTGGACTCCGTCGGCCGCGCGGGCGAGCAGCAACAACGACGGCAGTTCGACGATCGAGAGTGCTTCGATGGCCGAGGACCCCGCGGCGACGTCGGCGAACTCTGCCGGTACGACAGGGATCCGAGGTACCCGCCTCATCCCCGCACCGAATATAGATGGGTATCCGGCGCCGTCCATATTGACTCGCGCCCAGTGGGGCGCCGACGAGAGCATTCGCGGCGACACCCGCTCGTTCGCACCCATCCGCAAGCTGATCGTGCATCACACCGCGAGCGCCAACCGCCCGAGCGACCCGGCATCCGTCGTACGACTGGTGGACCAATATCACACCACAGGTCGCGGCTATTCGGACACCGGATACAACTACCTGATCGACCACAAGGGCGTCATCTATGAGGGTCGGGCGGCGCGGCGCTACGCGGCAAAGGAGCCCGTCACCGGCGAGGACTTCAAAGGCTGGGGCGTGGTCGGCGCACATGCCAAGGGCTACAACGCCGGCTCCTGCGGGATCTGCCTGATCGGCGACTTCGAAACCGCCACCCCTTCCGATGCTGCACTCAGCAGCCTTGTCTCGTTGCTGTCGTACAAAGCCAGTCGCCACCGGATCGATGCGCACGGCAAGGAGGAATACATCGACATGTACGGAGGACACCACGTGTTCCCGAACATCAGCGGCCACCGCCAGGTCGGCCAGACCCTGTGCCCTGGCGCGCATCTGTTCTCGATGCTGCCGAGGTTACGCGACGAGGTCAGTGCGAATACCGGCAAATGGGCCGAGATGGTCGTCGACATCCCCGACCTGATTCGCTACGAGTACGGGCATCTTCGCAATCCTGCGATCGGATCTCCGGCCCCGGCGTCGACGGCACGAGGCACGGCTTCGGCATCCGCCACGACCGACCCGACCACGAGCGACCCGACCACCGATCCGACCACCACCATTGCCGCCCCGACGACCACGGACCAGCCGACCACCACCGACGTTGCCACGACCACGACCACGCCCACAGCCTCCACGACGACTCCGCCCACGCAGACAGTCGCTGCGGTCGAATCGGGGCGCACGCCCATGATCGGTGTCCGCATCCTGAGCCGAAGCGGCACCGTGTACACCGTCGGCGCCGGCACGGATGCCGGCACCAGCACATCCTCTGGACTGAGCAATGTTGTTGCACTTGCAAGTACTTCGAAAGTCGACGGCTACTGGGTGCTCGGCGCAGACGGCAAGGTCGCTGCGTCCAGTGGACTGAAATCCTTCGGCGACACGACAGGAAAGGGCACCGCAGCCGACATGGTCTGTACAAGTTCAGGGGCCGGCTACTGGGTGCTCTTGGCTGATGGGGGGATCTATCCGTTCGGCGACGCCCGGTACGCATCCTCTCCGAAGAGGGAGGGACTCGGCGGCAAGGCGGTGCGGATGGCAGCTCGACCGCAGGGCGACGGGTATTGGACATTGATGTCGGACGGCACCGTCCACGCTTTCGGCAATGCCGCTGGATTCGGACCGGCAACTGGGGCCGGGACCCCACTCGACCTGTGGCCGACGTCCACAGGGGCGGGGTATTGGATCCTCACCGACCAAGGCCGTGTACTGGTGTTCGGAGACGCCGTAGACAAGGGCGACCTGAAACGATCGAAAGTGAAATGGTCGAAGCAGGTCGCCCGCATCCTCGCCACTCCGACCGGGAAGGGATATCTGATCATCAGCACCGAAGGTGCGATGCTCGCCTTCGGAGACGCTGCCACCGTTCCATCACTCGGAGGCAGCGGCATCACCCTCGCCGGTGCTGCACCTGCATTCGGCTGAGCCACCTGCTTTGGTCGGCCGGCTGGTTCGGCTGCTTCGGCTGCGTTGAGGGCGTGCTGCGCTACTGTCTCCCGCATGCGAATTCTGGTCATCGGCGCTGGAGGCGTCGGAGCAGCCTTTGCCACGATCGCAGCGCGCCGGCCGATCTTCACGGAGATCGTCCTCGCCGACATCGACGGCGGCCGGGCAGCGCGTGCGACTGCCACCGCTCGCAGCGAACGCGTGCGTTCGATGCAAGTCGACGCATCGGACCGGACAGCAATTGTCGAACTGGCTGCGGCGATGCGCGCCGACATCATCGTCAATGCCTGCGATCCGCGGCTGAACCCACCGATCTTCGACGCAGCGTTCGCAGCCGGTTGCCACTACCTGGATATGGCGATGCACATGTCCTCACCTCATCCGACCGACCCGTACAACCAGATCGGCGTCGGGCTCGGCGACGGACAGTTCGAGGTCTCGGATCAGTGGGTCGACCGTGGCCAACTGGCACTGTGTGCGATGGGAGTCGAGCCGGGACTCTCCGACGTGCTCGCCCGCTACGCCAGCGACCATCTGTTCAGCGGGATCGACGAGGTCGGCGTCCGTGATGGCAGTGATCTGACCATCACATCGGTCGACGGCGCCGATGCCGGGTTCGCTCCGACGTTCAGCATCTGGACCACGATCGAAGAGTGTCTCAACCCGCCGATCGTCTACGAGCGCGACCGCGGCTGGTTCACGACAGCGCCGTTCAGCGAGCCGGAGACGTTCGTCTTCCCAGAAGGCATCGGCCCCCTCGGCTGCGTGAACGTGGAACACGAGGAAGTGATTCTGATGCCGCGATGGCTCGATGTCGGCCGGGTCACCTTCAAGTACGGCCTGGGCGAACAGTTCGTCGAGGTGCTCCGAACGTTGCACATGCTCGGGCTGGACAGCACGAGGCCGGTAACGGTTCGCGGCGTCGAGGTCTCACCCCGAGATGTCGTTGCTGCCGTATTGCCGAACCCGGCGGAACTCGGCAACCGGATGCGCGGTCGCACGTGTGCCGGCACCCTGGTCCGAGGTTTGGACCTCGAAGGCAGGGCGCGGGAGAGCTACCTCTACCAGATCGTCGACAACGAGTGGACGATGCGCACATACGGGCATCAGGCTGTTGTGTGGCAAACGGCTGTGCATCCCGTGGTCGCTTGCGAACTGATCGCCGAGGGCGAGTGGAAGGGCGCCGGCGTCATGGGACCGGAGGGATTCAGCGCCGATCCATTCCTCGATCTGCTGCCGGTGCACGGAGTGAGCTGGAGTCTCGAGGAGCGCAAGCCATCGCTCGCCTGACCAAGCGTGATGCGGAGTCGCTCCTGAATGACTTCGACCGTGATCCGGTCGCCGCACTGACAATCGCTCTGCGCGTTGCG
>JAYTOM010000180.1:0-1600 GCA_043747765.1 Actinomycetota bacterium | reverse complement strand
GTCTGCATGCCATCTTTCTGGCTGGTCTGGATGACGTTGCGCATCTGTCGGCTCTTGCCCTCGCGAACGAGGTTGCGCACGGCTTCGGTGCCCATCAAGATCTCGTAGGCGGCAACTCGTCCACCACCCTCGACGGCGATCAGGCGCTGGCTGATCACGCCCTGCAGCACGCTGGCCAGCTGGGTCTGGATCTGATCGCGACGATCGGACGGGAACACGTCAATGATGCGGTCGAGGGCCTGGGAGGCGTCGTTGGTGTGCAAGGTGGCGAACACGAGGTGACCGGTTTCGGCCAACGTCAGCGTGATCGAAATGCTGTCGAGATCGCGCATTTCGCCGAGCAGGATCACGTCGGGGTCTTCACGCAGGGCGCTGCGTAGTCCGTCGGTGAAGCTGAGTACGTCGGTGCCGACCTCACGCTGGTTGATCATCGCCGTCTTGTGGTTGTGCTGGTACTCGACCGGGTCCTCGATCGTCAGGATGTGGCACGGCTGCTCTTCGTTGATCCTGTCGATCATCGCCGCCAGCGTCGTGCTCTTCCCCGAACCGGTAGGGCCGACGACGAGCACGAGACCATACGGCTTGTTCAGCAAGGTGGTGCATGCTGACGGTGCGCCGAGATCTTCAAGCGACCGCACGCGACTGGGGATGACGCGCATCGCCAACGCCAGCGAACCGCGCTGGTAGTACGCATTGACTCGGAATCGAGCCAAATCGGGCAGACCGAACGAGAAGTCGACCTGCATCATCTCGGCCAGCTCCGCCTTGTGGCGGTCGTCGAGGAGCGACATCACGATCCGCTCCATCTCCTCCGGTGTCAGGACGGGGACACCCTCGAAGTTGATCAGTACACCGTCACGTCGGGCTGTCGCGGGCCGACCAACGGTCAGGTGGAGGTCGCTGGCGCCCGCGCCGACAGTTGCTTCCAAGAGGGCGCGAAGGGTGGGGTCCGGTGTGCTCATCTGGCTATTCTCCGATGGGGAGCCGCATCCTGCGGCGATGTGAAGGATTCATGGTCATTGCGTTCACAGCGATTCTCGGCCTGCTGATCGGGTCGTTCCTGACCGTTGTCGCAGATCGTGTGCCACGTGGGAAATCGATTGTCACGCCCGGGTCGGCGTGCGGGAATTGCGGCCTCGAACTGGGGCCGCTCGATCTCGTCCCAGTGATCAGCTGGGTTGTGTTGCGCGGCCGCTGCCGGCGATGCCGTTCCGCGATCGGCATCGAGCCACTGATCATCGAGATCACCAACTGCACGCTGTTCGTTGCATGTGCAATCAAATTTCACCTGTCGTTGGAACTGGCCGCATACTGTGCGCTGTCCGGTGGTCTTGTTGCGCTGAGCTGGATCGATCTGCGGATCAAGAAGCTGCCGCGCAGCATCATCTACGTGACCGCGCTGATCGGCGTACCGCTGCTGTGCATCGCCGCACTGGTGCGGCATGAACCGCGCCGAATCTGGATGATGATGCTCGGCGCAGCGATCGCGTTGTCGGTCATGGCGTTGATCTACGTGGCCAGCCGGGGCGGCATGGGTGACGGCGATGTGCGTCTCTCGCCGTTGCTCGGTGCATATCTCGGATGGCTCAACCCTGGCTTC
>JAYTOM010000179.1:0-3518 GCA_043747765.1 Actinomycetota bacterium | reverse complement strand
ACGCGATCAGCCCTGACACGTTGCCAGCTGCGGGGACCATCAGAATGCTCCAGACCAGCAACGGATACGCCACTTGTACCGGCCGGCTCGACGGGCCGTGCAGGCAGTAGCCGATGCCGTAGATCGAGGCAGGAACCGCGACGAGACCTGTGGCGACAGCGAACACAGCACTCAACGCGTCGAACTCGATCCGCACTCCCGCCAACGGAAACAACGCTGGCAAGTTCGCGGTCACCGTCTCACCACCTGCCAGCACAGCGACACCGGCAACACACCCCGCAGCTGCAGCCGCAGCCGTCAACACACCCACCCACAACACACGCGCCCGCGTTGGAAGTGTCACTGCCGCGGCGACAGCCACTGCTGTCATCACCCCCGCCACACCGAGACCGGCGCCGGCAAGACTCATCGATCGACGATCTTTCGCAGCGCGGCCACGATCACCTCTGGTGCGGGCGGACATCCCGGGATCTCGACATCGACGGGAATCACATCCGCGACGGAGCCATGCACCCCGTGCCCGCCAGCGAACACGCCACAGTTTCGGGCGCAATCACCCAGCGCGATGACGATCTTCGGTCCAGGTGTCGCCTCGAATGTCTTCACCAACGGCATCGCCATGTTCCGGGTCACAGGCCCGGTGACCACCAGTCCGTCGGCATGCCTCGGTGACGCCACCACCCGCAGCCCGTACCGTTCGGCGTCGTACACCGGGCCGAACACTGCGGCGAACTCGACCTCACAGCCGTTGCATGAACCGGCATCCACCTGGCGGAGTTGGATGGACCCCCGCAACCGGTCCGCAGCCCCGAGGGAGGCAGGGCGCGGACCGGCTGCCACCGGTGTTGGTTCCCCAACACGACCCGTCCGGACGATCTTTCGGAGCAAGCTCACCGGCGCACCCTCGGCGACGTGTCACTCATTCCGCTCTCCTCCGAGCGGTGATCGGGGTCACTTTGCACCACTCGGTGAGATACTACTCTGATAGTCTTCGTACTTGATGGTATCTGCAGATAAACGACTGGTGGGCCTGGATGTCGAGCGGGAGCTCGCGATGCCGATCAGTGCGGTGAAGGCCGAGCTGTTCCGCGCGTTGTCGCATCCGGCGCGGATCAGGATCCTCGAAACCCTCGCAGCGGGCGAACGCTCGGTCGGCGAGATGCAGCCCGAGATCGGCATCGAGCTGTCGCACCTCTCCCAGCAGCTCGGGGTACTGCGCCGCGCCGGTCTGGTCACCAGCCGCAAGGACGCGCAGATGGTGTTCTACTCGGTCAAGGACCCGCTGGTCAGTGAGTTGTTGCTCGTTGCGAGACAGTTGCTGATCAGCTCGCTCACCGAAACCCGCGATCTGCTCGCCGACCTCCACGCAGAGGTACGTGCGTGAACGCCGACGAACTTGGCGACGACGACTTCACCGTCACCGACGAAGAGTCACGGGCCGCGATGCGAGCCTTCTTGCAACGCAGCGAGGTGCGCCTCTCCACCATTCACCGCGTCGCACAGGCACTCCTCGGGGGTTCGGCGCTCGTGCTACTGCTGCCGCTGTTCATCCGCGACGGATTCCCGAAGATGATGACGGTCATCATCGCGTCATACGACGCTCAGCAGCCGTGGCTGCCCATCGTCAGTATCGGCGTGGCCGCAGCCCTGGTCATCCTCCTGCCGGTCCCCGCGATCTTCCTCCTCGTGGGCGACCTACTCGGCTTTTACTTCACCAGCAACACCTTCGGTGCCCACGGCACCGGCAAGCACAGCAAGCACCAGAAGGATCGCGTGGTGTTCAATCCGCGCTTCATCATTCCCGGGCTCGGGTTCAACAACGACGAGCTGTCGCCGAACACCCGTCGTCTGCTCAGCGACGGTCGCGACGACGAATGGACCAGGGCGTTGCTCATCCCGCACGGCTCGGACGACGACGGATGGCGTGACCGGTTCGACACCCGCACCTATGAGGTGTGGGGTGTGCTCGCCGAGGAGGGTGCAGCAGGCGACACAGAACGGCTACGCCAACAGTTCCGTCACGCCGGCCTCAACCGCGACCGCACCCTCGCCCGCGACGTTGCCCGAACTGAAGCGCTCATCGCCCGACACGTCCTCCAAATCCGCACCGTCGTGCTGCGCTACAGCAAAGCCCTGCTGCTACTGATCGCCACCACCGTCGCCACACTTGCCGCGTCCGGCCTGGTCGAGCAAGCCATCCGTGAGGATCCCAACGGCGGCAAGTTCGTCAACGGATTCCCATACCGCTACCTGTTCCTCGTCGCGTTGGTATACGTCATCTGGGCGCCGCTCGCCGCTCGCAGCGTCACGTCACCACTGCGAATGATCCAACGCCACACCCCGGGTGTGGGCGAGCACAGCGACGTCTACCTCGACAAGAAGACGACCCAGTTCGAGTCGGCGACCGTGTTCGTGACGCTCGTCGTGCTCGTCGCAGCTGGGGCAGCGATGATCTTCGCCGGTCAACAAGCCGGCGGGGGAGAAGGCCTCGGCTTCGGAGTCGTCTTCGCCGCCGCCGGCACGGCGATGTGGGTCGCTGCGCTCCGCGACTACCGGGCGTCACCTCGCGACACCATCGACGCGGTCCGTCTGCTGCTGCGTGGCTTCGACGCGCCCGCGCCTTCCGATTCGATCCGCTTGGCGCGTGCACGCTCCGCAACCGCAACCCATCCGACCCTGACCGCCGACCCGGACCCGTCCCGCACCGACACCGGCCAGCCGAGCGCTTAAAAGCACACATGCTCGAACGACATCACCTCATCGCCGACCGGTACCACAACAAAGGGACGGCGTTCACCAACGACGAACGCAACCGGTTCCACCTCCACGGGATACTCCCACCGGTCGTGGAGGATCGCGATACGCATCTCGCTTGCGTGCGTACCGAGTACGACGCAGAACACGGCGACCTCGCTCGTCACGCGTTCTTACGAGGACTACAGGAACGAAACTCCGTTCTGTTCTACCGCTTCCTCACCGGCCAATTTGTCGTGGTTTCGTCGCACACCGTATGACTTCTGGGGCACGCCAAGGCCAAGCGAGAAGTGCGTGGGGGGACCCACCCATGAGTCGGGGATCGATGCACGGTGCAACACAACGGTCGCCCGCCCAGGGCGCTCGAATCGATCGCCCTGCTCGTCGATGCCGGTCGAATCCCAACCGGTGATGGCGACGGCCAGCAGGCGGTCCGGGGACATTACGACCTGCATGGCGTCGGTCAAGAATCGGAAGGCCTCGATCGTGGGCCAGACCCGGGACCACTGTTCATCGTGCAGGTTCTCGAGGCCGACGACGACATCGGCGTGCGTGCCGAACGCTGATCGTCGCGCTCGATCACCGACGCCATCAGGGTGTCTCGGGCGGAGGGGTCTCGGACCCCGCAGCGGAGATCCGGACTTGGACCGTGTCCTGGACGACTCGGGTCGGATGGGTCGGTTGACAGACCTGCTTCACCGCTTCCCAGCCGCTGTCGAGCGCGAACGCCCATTGGTGCCCGGGGCGGACGATCTTGCCGTTGA
>JAYTOM010000178.1:0-5900 GCA_043747765.1 Actinomycetota bacterium | reverse complement strand
GCCGCAACCTTGGCTCCGAGCATGACCTGGTCGACGGCTCCGGCGATGCCGACCGCGAGGTCATGACGAGTGGTCAATGCCTTCGCCTTGGCCAAAACCCCATGCTGCTCGTCGAACAGGACGGCATCGGTGTACGTGCCACCCGTGTCGATGCCGAGCGAGACCTTCATGACGCGCTGACGCTACCGAACCCCCGCATCAGAAACAGAATTTCCCTCTACCACGATGCGGATCAATGTTGTATGGTGGTAATCAGCACAATCGTTCCGTGAATGGAACCGGAACAGAGAAAAGGTCGGCGCCGTGGCACTCTTCAATCGGAACAAGTCGTCGATGAACGCCGAGCAAGGCGGACCCAGCACCCGGGTTGCCGCGTCGATCATCGACCGCGTCGGCCGCGCCCACCTCGAGCTGATCCCCACGCCGAAGGCCCATCTGCAGTTCGAGCATCTGCCGGCCAACTCGATCATCTCGGTCACGGCTTCACCGGCCAAAGAGCTGCAGGCAACGTTGGACATGGCGACCCAGCTGATCGAACTGGGACACACGGTCATCCCCCACCTGGCTGCTCGCATGGTCGACGGCCCGGAGCATGTCGCCCGGATCGCCGAGTGGATCAACACCTACGGCGTGACCGACGTCTTCGTGATCGGCGGCGACGCGGCCGAGCCGGCTGGCCCGTACCACGATGCAGCAGCCCTGATTCGCGCCCTGCTGGCATCTGACGCGAACATCCGCCGCATCGGCTTCGGCGGCTATCCGGATGGTCATGCCACGATCCCGACCGAGGCCCTCGCCTCGGCACTGCTCGAAAAGCAACATCTTTTGGTCGACGCCGGAATCAACGGCTGGGTCTCGACCCAGATGTGCTTCGACACCAAGGTCATCGTGAAGTGGATCGGGCAGAGTCGTGCCACTGGTCTGCATCTGCCGATCCACCTCGGCGTTCCCGGCGTGATCGACACGATGAAGCTGCTGACCATGGGTACAAAGCTCGGCGTCGGCGCATCGCTGCGCTACCTCCGCAAGAATAGGGCGGTCGTCAGCAAGCTGGCAGCCCCCGGCGGTTTCGACCCGATGGACATGCTGCAGCCGCTGGCCGACGATTTCGATCGACTCGACATCACGGCGCTGCACCTGTTCACGTTCAACCAGGTCGCCAACACGGTTGCGTGGCAGTTGGCCGTCGGAGGGGGCGCTGCGTTCCTCGACAACACTGCGCCTGCGGCCGATCCGGTCGGCGCCCCGGCAGCAACCAACGAAGGCTAGGAACGGGCCGGGATAGCCGCGGCGACCGTCGCAGGGCGACGTGGCTGTCGTTAGGTTTGGACCATGACATCTGCAGGCACGACCGACGCCGCCCGGAGCCCGGGCGGAGCAATCCTGATGAACGGACTGGCGCTGCGCGACGAGACGATCGTTCGCCTCCGGGCCGAGATCGACGCGCTCGGCAATCCGAACGTGTGCCTGGCCACGGTCCTGGTGGGCGACGACAAGCCGAGCCAGATCTACGTTCGCAGCAAGCACAAGAAGGCGGCCGAAGCCGGGATGAAGTCTCGGCACGTCGAATTGCCGGCGACCGCCAGCCAGGCCGAGGTGGAGATGGCGGTTCGTGAACTGGCCGCCGATCCAACAGTGCACGGCATCCTCGTCCAGATACCGCTGCCCGCCGGCCTCGACGAGGAAGCGGTGCTCGACCTGATCCCGGCCGAAAAGGACGTCGACGGTCTGACCGAGGTCAGTATGGGGCGCCTGCTGCGTGGACGCGAGGGTCATGTCTCGTGCACGCCGAAGGGCGTGATGCGACTGCTCGAGCGATACGGCATTGCCACCAGCGGCCAACGCGCCGTCGTCATCGGTCGCTCCACGCTCGTCGGCCTACCTCTCGCCAACCTGTTGGCACGCAAGGGAATCGACGCGACCGTCACCCTCGCCCACTCACGCACGAGGGATCTCGTCGCGGTCTGCCGCGACGCTGACATCATCGTCGGCGCCGTCGGCGTGGCCAGACTGATCACACCCGAGCATGTCAAGCCCGGCGCGACCGTCATCGACGTCGGCGTGTCCCGCACCGAGGCAGGCATCGTCGGCGACGTGGATTTCGACGCCGTACAGGCCATTGCCGGGGCCATCACACCGATGCCCGGCGGGACGGGACCGATGACCATTGCCTGCCTGCTCGAGAACACACTCGAAGCGGCGCGCATGCTCGGCGCGATCCCTCGCTGACACCCCCCACGTCCCTTACCCACGCGTGAACATCGACGCCGCCACCAGGTGGCTGGAAGCTCACATCGACTACGGCACATGGGCGTCACGGTCCGGCCGGATCGGCGATGTCGACCTCTCGCTCGATCGGATGCGCGCGTTCGTGGCATCGATCGGCGACCCGCAGGCCGATCTGGCGGTCATCCACGTCACCGGAACCAACGGTAAAGGATCGACGTCGCGGATGATCACCCGCCTGCTGATGGCCGAGGGTCTACACGTCGGCACCTACTCCAGTCCCCATCTCGCGGCGTACAACGAACGGTTCCGGATCGACGACGTCGACATCGACGACGCCGAGTTGGCTGCGTTGCTGACCCGGATGGCAGCCGCTGAAGCGGCGCTCGACGAGCGGCTGATGCCCTTCGAGGTGTTGACTGCCGCCGCGTACACCCTGTTCAACGAAAGCGATGTCGACGTCGCGGTGATCGAGGTCGGTGTCCTCGGGCGCTACGACGCAACCAACGTCGCCGATGGACGCGTCGCCGTCATCACCAACATCGGGTTCGATCACACCAGCGGCAACGGCGACTGGCGACAGCGGATCGCAATGGAGAAGGCCGGCATCATCAAACCCGGCGCGCACCTCGTTGTCGGAGCGGTCGATCCACGATTCGACGATGCCTTTCGAGCTCAGCAACCAGCTGCAATCTGGAAGTTGGGCGAGCAGATCTCGATCGTCGACGACGAGCCCTCCTCCACAGGACGGCGGATAGCCGTGCGCACACCATGGCAACTGCTCGACGACCTCGATCTCCCCCTGCGCGGCGCGCACCAGACGGCGAACTGTGCGCTGGCGCTCGCTGCGGCCAGTGCGTTCCTCGGTCGAGCGCTCGAGCCGACTCGTGCCGCAGGCGGATTGTCCGCCGTTCGGATGGCCGCTCGAATGGAATCGATCCGGGTCGATGCGGGCCCGACGCTGATCCTCGACGGCGCCCACAATCCGGATGCGGCGGCGGCGTTGGCAAGCGCTCTGGCCGAGATGCCGTGCAGCGGACGGCGGGTCCTCGTCATCGGGCTGCTCACCGGCCGCGACCCGGTGACGATGCTCGATGCTGTCGACGCGCAGCACTTCGCCGAGATCATCACGTGTACCCCACCGACGGCCCGAGCCCGACCGGCGGGCGAACTTGCCGATGCCGCGCGTTCGCGTGGTTGGCCGGCCGTCGCGATCGACGACATCGGGAATGCATTGGACCACGCGATCGAGCATGCTGCGGCGGACGATCAGATCGTGGTCAGCGGCAGCATCTACCTCGTTGCCGACGCCCGAGCCTGGCTTCTCGCCCGATGGACCTGACAACGCTGGACACTTCAGTACGACGACACCCGGTCTGGGGCACACTGTGGCATGTCATCGTTGAGTGCGTTCCTCGACCGCTCGAGTGGCGACGTGATCGAGGCGATGATCGACTGGTCGGCGGACAACGGCCGCACGATGTATCCGCACCAGGAATCGGCGATTCTCGAACTGCTTTCCGGCAACAACGTGATCCTCGCCACGCCGACAGGGTCTGGCAAGTCGATGGTCGCCCTGGCTGCCCACGCCAAGGCGCGCGCGGGCGGCGGACGGAGTTGGTACACGGCGCCGGTCAAGGCGTTGGTGACCGAGAAGTTCTTCGATCTGTGCGCCCAACTCGGCGCTGAGAACGTCGGGATGATGACCGGCGATTCGTCGTTCAACGCGGATGCACCGGTGATGTGCTGCACCACCGAGATCCTGGCCTACATGGCGCTGCGTGAGGGTGCGTTCACCGACGCCGACACCGTCGTACTGGACGAGTTCCACTTCTACGCCGACCCTGATCGCGGCTGGGCCTGGCAGGTGCCCCTGTTGGAGCTGTCCAAGGCGACGTTCCTGTTGATGTCGGCCACGCTCGGCGACACACGCTTCCTGCGGGAGGACCTGACCCGCCGCACCGGTCGACCCACGATCGTCATCGACGACTCTGTGCGGCCGGTCCCGTTGCGCTATGAGTACCGACGCGAACTGCTGCACCACGTGATCGAAGATCTCGTCAGGTCCGAGGCCGCGCCTCTCTATCTCGTCAACTTCACCCAGGCCGATGCCGTCGAGCAGGCCAACAACCTGGCATCCGTGGTCAAGATCGGCCCCGAGGCGAAGGCGATCGTGGCCGCCGAACTGGCAAGGTCGCCGATGCCGCCTGGCTTCGGACGCGACCTGTCTCGACTGCTGCGCAACGGCGTCGGCGTTCACCATGCCGGCATGTTGCCGAGGCACCGCCGGCTCGTCGAACGACTCTCGCAACAGGGCGTGCTCAAGGTCATCTCCGGAACCGACACGCTCGGGGTCGGAGTCAACCTGCCGATCCGCACCGTCGTGTTCACGCGGCTCTACAAGTTCGATGGCAGCGGCAGCCGGATGCTGAGTGCGCGCGAGTTCCACCAGATTGCCGGGAGAGCCGGACGCGCCGGCTATGACACCGAAGGGCTCGTCGTCGCGCTCGCCCCCGACCACGAGGCCGAGTACCTGAGCCGGATGGCCAAGGCCGGCACCGACACCAAGAAGCAGCGCAAGGCCACCAAGCCCACACCACCGCGCGGCTACGTGTTCTACGACGACTCCACGTTCGCCGCTCTGCAGATCTCTGCGCCGGAGCGGCTGGAATCCAGCTTCGCCGTGACCCCGGCGATGATGCTGCATCTTCTCGACCGGCCCGCGGACACGTGGACCACCGTGCGTTCGCTGCTGATGGACAATCACGAGCCGCGCAACCGTCAACGCCGACACGCCCGTCGAGCCATCGGGCTGTACCGGTCACTGCTCGCCAGTGGCGTCGTGGAACGTCTCGATGTACCGCTCGCCGATGGCCGCCTGGTGCGCGTCGACCGGTCGTTGCAGCAGGACTTCGCCCTCAACCAGCCGCTGGCCCCATTCCTGCTCGATCTGCTGCCGATGCTCGATACGGACGACGACGGTCATCCGCTCGCCGTGCTGGCCGCCGTCGAGAGTGTGCTGGACGATCCGCGCCAGGTTCTGTTCGCCCAACGCGAGAAGGCCAAGACCGACGCAATGGCCGCGATGAAGGCCGCCGGCATCGAGTACGAGGAACGGATCGAACGGCTGGACAAGGTCACCTGGCCGAAGCCGATGGCCGACGAGATCTACACCGCCTTCGACGAGTGGCGACAGACCCACACGTGGATCGACGGCGCCAACGTGTCGCCGAAGGGCGTCGTTCGTGACATGTGGGAACGGGCGATGGACTTCCCGAGCTTCATCCGCCACTACGGCCTGAAGCGATCAGAAGGAACGCTCCTGCGATACCTCAGTGACGCCCACCGGACGATCACACGGACCATCCCCGACGACGACAAGAGCGGCGAGATCATCGAGATCGCCGACTGGCTGGACGGCGTCATCCGCGCCACCGACAGCAGCCTGATCGACGAATGGCAGGCACTGCGCGACGGCGTCACACCGGTTGCGTTCGCGTCGGCACAGACGATTGCCGATCCCGGTGACATCGTCCGCCGCCCGGCGGCATTGAAGGCACTGATCCGCAGTCGTGTCTTCAGGTGGGTGCAACTCGCAGCGGGCCGCCGATGGGATGCGCTGCACGACGACCTCGTCGAAGCCGGCGACCACCACTGGAGCGCCGAGGCTCTGC
>JAYTOM010000177.1:0-26061 GCA_043747765.1 Actinomycetota bacterium | reverse complement strand
CCGGCGCACATCAACCGTCCTTCCTACGCGGACACCGGTCGGGTCGAGCGTTGGAACGAGCCACGGGTCAAGTCACCGGAGATCATCGACAAGATGCGGGTGGCCGGCACGGTTGCGGCCGAGGTGTTGCGCCTCGCCGGCGAGATGGTCGCCCCCGGCGTCACCACCGAACAGATCGACGAGTACGTGCACCAGTTGTGCATCGACCGTGACTCGTATCCGAGCCCGTTGAACTACCACGGCTACCGCAAGAGCGTGTGCACCAGCGTGAACGAAGTGATCTGCCACGGCATCCCGGACAGTCGCGCTCTGCTCGACGGGGACATCGTCAACATCGACGTCACCACCTACCTCGGCGGCGTGCACGGCGACACGAACGCCACCTTCTGCGCCGGAAACGTCGACCCCACCAGCCGTCAGCTGATCGCCGTCACCGAGGAATGCATGTGGAAGGGGATCGAAGCCGTTCGTCCCGACCGGCCCCTCAGCGACATCGGCAAGGCGATCGAGGACCACGCCAAGAAGCACCACTACGGCGTCGTCCGTGCGTTCGTCGGCCACGGCATCGGCGAGCAGTTCCACACCGACCTCCAGATCCTGCACTACTACGACACCCGCGGAGACACGGTCATCATGCGGCCGGGGATGACGTTCACGATCGAGCCGATGATCACCCTCGGCACGTGGCAGCACAAGATGTGGGACGACGACTGGACCGCAGTCACGGCCGACGGCAAGCGCACCGCACAGTTCGAGCACATGCTGCTGGTGACCGACACCGGTGTCGAAGTGATGACCGGGGGCGAGGGCGCGGCATCGCCGTTCGCCCCGTGGAACCGCTGACCACCTGCCAGGTCGCAGCGCTTGCTACGGAACCAGTGCGCTGAACCCAGACGGCCGACTCAGCTGCCGAGCGGCAGATCGAGGCGACGGTGGATCTCGACCAGTTGATCGCGATGCGTGCGGAGGCACTGAGCAGCTCCTCGAGGAAGAGGAAGAGGAGGAGGAGGAAGAAGAAGATGAAGAAGAAGAAGAAGAAGGAGAGGAGGAAGAAGACGTCCCCTCCCCGGTGATCCTGCCGCTTCGTCGCGCTCAACATGCTGGCCAGATCGTCGCTGTAACCCTGCTGTGACCCGTCAGCAGCACTTTCGACAATCGCGCGAGCGCTGGTGCATCACTGTCCGGCACGCCCATCATCCAACAGAACAGACGGCTCGGGATGATGTCGGCGAGCTCGGCCATCACGTCGAAATCGGTACCGGGTTCGACATCGGCGAGCACGGCATCGGCGGTCACCCGGACCCGCTCACGAAGTTGCTCGATCCGTTTCGGCGAGAACCAGGGCGACACCAGCCGCCGCAACCGCTGATGATCGAAACCGTCGGAACCGGTCAGCGTGTGCCCGCCAGGATCCAGGAACGCATCGACGTCGGAGGCCTGACTCATCCCCCATCATCCACGGTGGCGCGTCGGTCGTGCCGCTCGTTCACAGCGACTTCTGCCACCAGTCCAACAGCGCCTGATCGGTCACTCCGTACGCCGCGTCGACCGCGCGACCGCAGCCAACGACGTCGCCGTCGCAGAGCGCATCGACCGCTGCTGCGAGATCTCCGCACGGCCAGGGCAACAGACCCAACGTGCGTTGGCTGATACGCACCGTCCTCGACGAAAGGCCGCTTCCCACCGATTGCTCGGCGATCAGTGCTGATGCGACCGGCGATGTGAGGACTGCGGCGATCTCCCACAGCGATTCAGGTCGGTTCGGAACCAGCCGAATCACGGGAACGGCCGGCAACCACGCGCCCGCTTCGTCGACAACGGCTTCGATGACGCGGCTCTGGGTTGCGACCAACACCTTCGGGACAAGGCAGCGGTCGGCCCAGCGCTGCATGAAGGGCGCCAGGTTCGTGCGATCCACGCGCGGCTCGGTGAACAGTTCCTTAGCGAAGCGCGTCGGACGGAGACCCCACAGGCATCTGTTCACATCGATCAGGCCGGTGGTGATCAGCGGCGGACCGTCACCGCCTTCGACGACCGCTCCGACGAGCCCGTAGTACTGATCGCGGAAATTCGCGGTGACGAGCGCGTGGTCGCTGACGATGTCCGCCGAGTCGACCGCCGGCAGTGCCGGGATGCCACTCGAGCCAGCCAACAGCCAGCCCCAGTGATGGTTCTGCGCCACAACTGCCGGAGGACACGTCGGCGCAAGGGCTTCGAAGTCCGCTCCACTCGTGCGCTCGATCGACAGCGACGCGCGCTCGAACCCGACGCGTTCGAACCCGTTGCGTTCGAGCCCGATCGCGCACGTGGTGACCGTGGCATCGAACATCCGCGATGTCGACGACCAGAACCACCGCAGCGCGCTGACGGAATCGACCTCGGCGCGGATCGGACCTGCATCACGGGCGGTGAGAATCGACAGGGGCAGGACCAGGCCGACACGTCCACCGTCGTCGACCAGCCGCGAGGACATGGCGAGGAAATCCGCTGCTGCATCCGCGTACGGTCCACCACCGAATCGGGAACGACCGACGCGCGCCGTCGCGGTCGCCATCTGCGAGAGGAACGGCGGATTGCCGACGACGACATCGAAGCGCCGGGAGCCCCATTCGTACGAAAGCGAGTCGGCCTCGATTGCTTCGATGTGCACCGACGATGCTGCGTCGACGCCGTCGAGTCGTGAGGCCGAACGCAAACCGCCGAGATCGATGTCCACGCCCGTGAGCACAGGCGTGCCACCGACGGCGAGAATCGAAGCGGCTGCAGCGTACAAGAACCGGCCGTCACCGCACGCCGGGTCGAGCACCCGCACGACATCGCCGGCGCGCACGTCGCGAACCGTGTTCGACACGACGTGATCGACCAGCGCCGAGGGTGTGTACCAGGCTCCCAATCGCCTGCGCTCGGCCGCCGACAGTCTCGAATCGTACCCGGGTGTACTGATGTCCTCAGGCTAGGTGACGCGGGACGAGCGGGCATAGGGTCGGGGCGTGGCAATCGGAATCGAGTCGGGCCGCTACCTCACGTTCAATCGAGAGGACTGGTCCATTCTTCGCGCGGCCACCCCGCTGACGATGCGCCAGGACGATCTGGACGAGCTACGCGGTATCAACGAACGAATCGATCTCGACGAGGTCGCCACCGTCTACCTGTCGCTGACCCGTCTCCTCAACCTCTACGTCGCCGCGACACAGAACCTGCAGAAAGTGACATCGACGTTCCTCGGCAAGATGGCGCCAAAGGTTCCGTACATCATCGGTGTGGCTGGAAGCGTGGCCGTCGGCAAGAGCACGTTTGCCCGAATTCTACAGGCATTGCTCGCGCGCTGGCCCGACCATCCACGCGTCGGTCTGATCACGACCGACGGATTTCTGTTCCCCAACAAGGTGCTGGAAGACCGCAAGATCATGAATCGCAAGGGCTTCCCGGAGAGCTACGACACCAAGCGTCTGCTCGAGTTCCTGCGCGAGGTCAAAAGCGGCGCTCGCGAGGTGTCCGCGCCGATCTACAGCCACGTCGTGTACGACATCGTCGAGGGCGAGACGGCGGTCGTGGAACAACCCGACATCCTCATCGTCGAAGGGCTGAACGTTCTTCAGGTCGGCACCGTGGCCAACGAATTCGTCAGTGACTACTTCGACTTCAGCATCTACATCGATGCCGACGAGGAGGACATCGAGCAGTGGTACGTGGATCGCTTCCTGGCCCTGTGTGAAACAGTGTTCAAGGATCCGAGCAGCTTCTTCCAGAACTACTCACACCTCAGTCACGAGGAGGCAACAGCGACCGCACAGTTCATCTGGCGTGAGATCAATGGCCGCAACCTGCGCGAGAACATCGCCCCTACCCGCTCACGTGCCTCGTTGGTGCTGCGCAAGGGTGCCGACCACCGGGTGACCGAGGTCCAACTCCGGCGCCTCTGATTCGCGCACCCCTTTGCGTATATTGGCGACATGAAACTCCTCATGGCCGTCACTTGCTCGGCCGCTCTTCTCGTCGCTTGCGCAAGCGGCTCCGGTCGTGGCGCCACGCCGAACACGACGCCTGCCACGGCGTCCACCTCCACCGCTGCGCCTGAGCCGACCAGCACCGTTGTGGACGCACCCGTCACCACGATCACCGTCGAAACGGTTGCTCCCACATCGCCAACCGCCGAGCCGGCGGCGGTCAGCGCGCCGGCCACCACTCCACCGACTCTGACCGCAACGACGACACCGAAAACCACCACACCGAAAGCCACCACACCGAAAGCGACGGCTTCGACACCAGTCGTGCTGAATACAACGGCGCCGGCGTCCACGACCATCGCGTCCACGGGGTCGAGTTCCGCAGGCACTGGTGCGAGCAACTACGCCGAAGTGGCACCGCCGAAGGTTCCTTCAGTCACCGCCGCCGTGCCAGCGGACAACTCGCACCCCGACGGCGTGTACTACGCAACAGCGACCGAAGGCACCGATACGCAGTCCAACGCCGGCACGATGATGTTCGAGCTGACCCAATTGTTCCGTGGCGACGCCTGCACGAAACACTTCGGGGCAGAAAATCAGGATTCATGCCTCAACGACTACGGCGTCGAGGCGGAACCAACTGCGACGATCGCCGTACCGCTGGCCGACCAGTACATCTCTGTCTCGGACGCGGCAACGCAGAAGAGCATCAAGATCAACGGCATCGAGCTGTACAGCCTGATCCACGGAGACGTTCCGTCGGCTGGGGCGCCGAGCGGATACACCTACGTCGGCTTCGGCTTCATGATGACCATCAGCAGCGGCAAAGTCACCCGGTTGGAGCAGTGGTGGACTCCGTGAGATTCTCCAGCCACGACGGTAGCTGAGCCAGCGATCGCAATTCAGCGAACGTCTGACCATGGTCAGCCGGTGCTTCTTCCAGATCCCACAACAGCGCGTACGGAACGTGCACCGCGCTGGCGCCGAGGGCGAGCACCGGCAGGATGTCGCTGCGTACCGAGTTGCCGACCATGCAGAATCGCTCCGGCGCAACATCGAGACGCTTGATGATGCGCGCGTAGGTGTCGACGTTTTTCTCCATCACGACATCGATTTCGGCGAAATGATGGGCGAGCCCGCTCATCTCGATCTTTGCGTTCTGATGGATCAGATCGCCCTTGGTGATCAACACCATCTGATAGGTGGTTCCGACCTCGGCCAACACCGCCGGCACATCGGGCAGGAGATGAACCGGCTCCGTCAACATCGCCCGTGTGGTCTCGATCAACTGACCGACCAGGGACGAGGGCACTTGGCCACCGATCAGCGAAGTCGCCGCTTCCACCATCGACAGACCGAAGGCCTTGACGCCGTAGCCGAAGATGTGCACGTTCCGGCGCTCGGTCGCCGTCAGCGCAGCCTTGATGTCCACCCCGGCCGGCACGTGCGGCGCGACGAGATCGACGAAGGCAAGTTCTGCCGCGCGGAAGCTGTCCTCGCTCTTCCAGAGCGTGTCATCGGCGTCGAAGGCGATGATGTCGAACTGACGCTCGCCGGTCACCGATGAATCGCGTTGAGATAGTTGTACACGGTGATGCGGGACACGCCCATCGAGTCGCTGACGTCTTCGACCGCACGTCGGAGCGTGAAGGCGCCACGTTCATCCAACATCCGGATCGCTCGCTGCTTGTCCTCGCGGCTCAATTCGGCGAGATGGCTGCCGAACTCTCGCTCGACCGATTCGATCAACCGGTCCAGCGCGCCGTGCAGCGGTGCTGGACGAACGACGGCGATGACCGTGCCTTCCCACATCAGTGGGATGTCACTGGCCTCACGTTCGCTGACCGGCATCACCGTGGCGCCGAGGGCCTCGGCGACCGGGCGGATGGCCAGGACGAGCGGATGACGCGGCAGGTTCACAGCTGCGGCCCGGCATCTCGCGTCGTGACGTGCATCGTGACGTGTGAGGCACCGTTGGCGAACGCTGCGCGGACGAGTTCGGCGATCACTTCGGGCATGGCATCCAAAGGGGCACTGCACGTGGAACCGAACGGTCCGAACTCGACCACTGCGCCGCCCACCGCTTCGGCGGCGCGAACCGCCGCTGTCACGTGCGGGCCGGGTTGGCCCTCCACGAATGGCTCGACGGTGAATTCGAGTTGCAGCACACTGCGAATCTACGCCGTGCATCCGGTGTTCGAGCCGCGGATCAGCGTGCTCACCGGGCGCCCATGACAACGGCGAGATCGTTCGAACGCCTGACGCAATCGTTCCCTGCGGCCTCGAACGCCGACTTCAACCTGTCGAGCGCCGTGCGGAAGGTGTTGTTCCAGTCGTCCTCGAACTGCCGTCGCGCCGGTCCCTCCCATGTGGTGCCGCCGAGGACCGACGTGATCGTGCCGACCAACGTCTCGATCGGGCTGATCTGTTGCTTCAGGGTGTTGCCGAGCGCAACCAGTTGCTCGGGGTTTGCTCCGTACATGGTCATGGCCGCTTCTCCAATTCGTGGGTCTCGCAGTGCTGAGTGCTTCGAGATCCGTCGAACGGAAAACAAACCGACCAGGCACGACTGATCTCGATTCTTCAGTCCGCGACGATCAGCCGATCGAGCAGCAGGGCGACGCTGTCGTGGACGACGTCTTCGGTTCGGAGCAGTATGTTCAACTCTGATCTGTCGACCCATTTGGCCGCGATCACTTCGCCATCTGCGAACGTGAACGGCCCGTCGTTGACCAGGTGGTAACACCGCCCGATCAGCTCGTACGACTCGTCACCGAATACCCCACCGCCCCATGGGGACGGCTTGGCGTCGAACACGCCGATCTCCTCCGCCAATTCACGTTCGGCCGCCGAGTCGTACGACTCACCTGCACCGACCACGCCACCGACGGCGATGTCCCAGGCGCCGGGACGGACATCCTTGTCGAAGCTGCGCTGATGGACGAGCAACCGACCGTCGCTGTGCTGCACGGCGATGTACACCGCTCTGTGCCTGAGACGCTTGGCGCGCATCTCTCGACGGGTGACAGTGTCGATCACCTGATCGTGCTCGTCGACGATGTCGACCAGTTCATCACCTACTGCGGAGGGTGGTGTTCCATGCGGTGCGGTATCGGCCACGGACCGATCTTCACATGCCAGCGGGGCGCACCTAGCATGCGGTCATGACGATCCCGACGAGCAATGGGCTGCGCGAAGAAGCGAACGACAACCTCAGCAGCGCGGTCGAACTGCGCCGTCGCCTGCACCAGTGGCCGGAGACGGGGAACCATCTACCCATCACCCGGGACACGGTGCTCGAGGCGTTGCAAGGCCTTCCGCTGGACATCGACCTGCACAGTTCGACGTCAGGCTTCGGCGCGCTGCTGACGGGTGGTAGGCCGGGCCCGACAATCTTGCTGCGCGGCGACATGGATGCGTTGCCGATGCCGGAGGACACCGGGCTCGAGTTCTCGTCGAAGGTGGACGGCACGATGCACGCCTGTGGGCACGACACGCACACCGCGATGTTGGTCGGCGCGGCGAAGATGTTGTCCGGACGACGAGATGAGTTGGCCGGCCGCGTGCTGTTCATGTTCCAGCCGGGCGAGGAGGGCCATCACGGTGCCAAGCACATGCTCGCCGAGGGTCTGCTGGATCTTGCCCCGCTGGCCAATGGCACGCCGTCGCCCGTGACCGGCGCGTTCGCGTTGCACATCACCTCGTCACTTCCGGCCGGCACGCTGAGTGTCAAGGGCGGCGCGCTGATGGCCTCCAGCGATCACCTGCTGATCACGGTGCATGGTCGCGGTGGCCACGCCAGCGAACCGCACCGTGCGCTCGACCCGATCCCGATTGCCTGTGAGATCGTGCAAGCGATGCAGATGATGGTCACGCGCAGCATCGACGTTTTCGACCCGACGATCGTCACGGTCGGTCGGATCACCGCCGGCACCACCAACAACGTCATCCCCGAGAACGCCACGATCGAGGGCACGGTCCGTGCTGTCAGCGAAGCGACTCGAAAAAAGGTCCACGCCGGCATCCAGCGCGTGGCCGATGGCATCGCAGCAGCCCATGATGCGACCGTCACCGTGGAGCTGACGCTCGGCTACCCGGTCACGTCGAACCACAATGGTTTCGCCGCGTTCGCAACCGGCGTGGCCGGCGAGATCGTCGGCGCCGACCATGTCTTCCAAATGCCGCATCCGGTGATGGGGGCGGAGGACTTCAGCTACGTGCTCGAGGCGGTGCCTGGCTCGATGATGTTCCTCGGCGGCACCCACTCGGACCGCAATCCAGCGACGGCGCCCCCGAACCACAGCAACCGCGTCACGTTCGACGAGCAGGCAATGGCAGCCGGTATGGCGATCTACAGCGCCGTTGCGATCCGCCATCTCGAGCAGGCCGATGCCACAGTGGGCTGAGCCTTCGCCTCGGTTGATTCGGGTCAGCCGACCGGGTTCGAGCCGGCCACGCCGAGCAGTTCGGGGCTGACGTACAGCAGCGCCGGACGCCCCGGTGAACGCCGGCCCGTTGGTTCGTACAGAGCGAGAATGCCGACACCGACGAGTTCGTTGAGTGCGCCTGTCGACGCGCGAAGGCTGGCACCGAGTTCGGTGGCCACTGCTACCGCTGACAACACAAGATGGCCGGGCAGCAGATCGAGCACCTTCCATGCGAGTGCGTCACGCCTCACCCGCCGACCCGCGTGACCTTCGATGCCGTCACGCCCCCCGGAACGCGATCCGGCGAGTCGTCGTCGCCATTGCACCTCGAGTGCCTCCACGGCACCGATCAGATCGCGCCGGGCCTGGCCCGCACCGATGACAGCGTCGGCGAACCACCTCACCCATGCGTCGTTCTGTCCGAGCGGGAACATCGTCAGGCCAGCTAGCTAGGTATCCGCTGCGATCTGCTGCGAATCGGACGCTCACCGGCGGTGGCGTCACCAGTGACAGCCGTCGAGCCAGCAACCACACGACCAGGATTCGACCGACACGACCGTTGCCGTCGGCAAAGGGATGGATGATCTCGAATTGGGCGTGGACGATCGCCGCCTGGGCGACCGGATCCAGATCCGAACGATTCGAGTAGCCCACCAGATCTTCGAGCAGACCGGGCAGTCGGTCGGGCGGCGACGTGACGAGCGCTGCGTCGAGTGGGCTCGTGCCACCGATCCAACCCTGCTCGTCGCGAATGACGCCGACGTACCGGCTCGGCAGCGGGCTCCCGTGAACCACAGTGCGTTGCCACGCACACAACATCTCGGTCGTCAACTCGTCGCCAGCCGAGTCCACTGCAGACGTGATGGCTGCAAAGTTTGAGGCGACCAATGCAGCTGGCGTCGCCAACTCACCGCCGTCGGCTTCGGCCACGACGATGTCGGCGATGGGCGCCGCAACTCCTTCGAGGTACGACGAGGCCACTCCCTCTGCACGCAACAGCAATCGTGCCAATGGCACGTGGCCGGACGGCATCGAGGCAGCGGTCGACGAGATCTCTGCCGCGGCGACAGCGGTGCGGGAACGTGTCACCGACGAGAGGTCGATGGAGCGGACGTCCAGCATGCTCGGAACGAACGCCTTGGCCCGTCGACCACGCCAGATGATCGGGCACTCCTTCCCCGGCGACGTCCGGTCAGCCCCCATTGGTCACCTCCCGGTCGAGTTAGGGAAGGTTAACTCGATACCCTTCCGAAATTCTGTGCTGCAATCACAGCGTTGCGATCAGTCGACGCTGAGCGAGGTCAACGTCAGTTTCGGTTCGTCGGTGAGGAGCCGTTGCAGCCGGTAGATGTTCTCGAACAGTGCGACCATGGACCCGTCGGCGCGGTTGAGAATGCGAATGCCACTGATCTGGCGCAGGCGCTCGGCGCTCTCCTCGTCGGTGCCGCGGATCGCCTGATACGGAGAGCCGGTCAACTCGACCGGAGCGTTGAACTCGCTGTCCAGGCGGTGGGCGAACACCTCGAACTGCAGCTGTCCGACAGCCGCCAGGACCAACGCGGCGTCACCCATGCTCGGGTCGCGCAGCACCTGCACGACACCTTCTTCCTCGAGCACCTCGATACCGCGACGGAACTGTTTGATCTTGCTGGTGTCACGTGGCCGCGCATTCGTGAACAGCTCAGGAGCGAATCGCGGGATGCCGGGGAACGTCACCGGTTCGGCTTCGTACAGGGTGTCGCCGAGTTGCAGCCCGTTGGCGTTGACGAGGCCCACGACGTCGCCGGGGAAGGCTTCGTCCACGGTGCTGCGCTCGGCACCGAAGACCGAGGATGCGTATTTGGTCGCGAACGGCCGCCCGGTGCGTGACACGGTCATCGACATGCCGCGCTCGAACTTGCCGCTGCAGATCCTGACGAATGCAATCCGGTCACGGTGTGACCGGTCCATGTTGGCCTGGACCTTGAACACGAACGCCGAGCAGGGGGCGTCGAGTGGGCGCGGGTCGCCGTTGACGTCAAGCCGGGGCGGCGCAGCCGGGATCAGATCCACGATCGCATCGAGAAGGGCGCGGATGCCGAAGTCGGTCAGCGCCGACCCGACGAACAGCGGCGTGGATTCGCCGGCGAGGAACGACTCCATGTCCAGATCGGCGCCCACCGCATCGAGGAGTCCGACACCGTCGATCGCCTTCTGCCACAGCGTGCCTTCCTGGGCAGCCGCCTCGTCGAACGTCATCTCCTCCTCGGGCGCGATCGTGCTCCCGCGCGCCGTTCTGGTGAAGCGGACAAAGACGTTGCGTTGGCGATCGATCACGCCTCGGAAGTCGCCGGCGTCACCGACCGGCCAGGTGACCGGCGTCGGGCGCAGACGGATCTTCGACTCGATCTCGTCGAGCAGTTCGAGCGGGTCCAACACAGGTCGGTCGAACTTGTTGAGGAACGTGATCACCGGCAGATTGCGCGCCCGACAGACCTCGAACAGCTTGAGCGTCTGCGGCTCGATGCCCTTGGCCGAGTCCAATACCATCACGACTGCGTCCACGGCGGCGAGGACACGATATGTGTCCTCGCTGAAGTCGCGGTGACCCGGCGTGTCCAGCAAGTTGATCTCGCAGCCCCGATACTCGAACTGCATCACGGCTGATGTGATGGAGATACCACGCTTCTGCTCCAACTCCATCCAGTCGCTGGTGGCGGCGCGCTGGCCGCCTTTGCCTTTCACCGAGCCGGCTTCGACCAGTGCGCCTGCGTACAGCAAGAACTTCTCGGTCAACGTTGTCTTACCCGCGTCGGGGTGACTGATGATCGCGAACGTACGGCGTCTGGCCGCTTCCTGTACTGGTGTTCCGGTCACAACAGAACCTCTCCATGGACGATGTCGATGATCTGCTTTGGCTCGTCGATGATCCAGCGTGCCCCGGCTTTGTGCAATTCGTCCCCGACGCTGTAACCCCAACGAACGCCGATGCAGTCGATGCCGTGCTCGGCTGCGCCTTCGACGTCGTGGTATCGGTCCCCGATCATCACCGCACGGCTCGTGCCGAGCTGGTCGAGCGTGTAACTCAGCACAGCGCTCTTCGTGGCCCTGGACATGTCGAATGTGGCTCCGCCGATGACCTCGAAGCGGTGCGTGTAGCCGAAGTGTTCGAGGATCCTGCGAGCCGTCGGTTCAGGTTTGGAGGTCGCGATCGCCAGCCGGAATCCTTGCGCAGCGAGGTCGTCGAACAGTTGCTCCATGCCGGGATAGACCGTGTTCTCGAATGCACCGACCTCCCAGTAGCGGTCGCGATAGACCTTCATCAGCACCGTGATCTCTTCGGGTGAGAAACCCTCGGCCCGGAACGCCGTTTCGAACGGGGGGCCGATGAATCGGATCAGATCGGGCGGCGGCGGGAATCCGGTCTCGATGAACGCATGATCGAGCGAGGACAGAATCCCCGGGGCAGAGTCCGACACCGTGCCGTCGAGGTCGAAGATCACCGTGTCGAAGGGTGAACGGTCGAGAGAGGTTTGGTCGGAGGCAGGGTTCATGGTGAGGAGCGGCGGTGCTGGTCGGAACAGCCGACCGTCATCGTAAGGAAAGTTTCAATAGGTCCGACAATTGTCGTCCTACAGTCGGTCCATGGACATTCGCCCGCTCGAACCCGCCGATCTCGCTGCGTGTGTCGAGTTGAACAACGGCTCTGTTCCGGCAGTCAGCGAAGCGGACCTGGCCAAGATGACCTCGCTGGTCGACGAATCACTGCTGTCCCTCGTCGCCGAGATCGACGGCGTCGTCGCTGGCTTTTGCGTCAACTTCGGTCCAGGCGCCGACTACAAGAGCGTGAACTACGAGTGGTTCTCCGACCGTTACACAGAATTCGTGTATCTCGACCGAATCGTCGTCGCCCCGACGTCGCGCAATCAGGGCATCGGTGTTGCCTTTTACGCCGCCGTCGAAGAACACATCGTCGGTACGCCGTGGTTGCTGTGCGAAGTGAACCTGCGGCCGCGCAACGACGGGTCGCTGCGCTTTCACGCTCGACTTGGTTTCAAGGAGGTCGGCCAGCAGGAGACGAGCTACGGCGTCCTCGTCAGCATGCTTGCCAAGGACCTGCGTTAGATGCTCGACGCTGCTCGCGACCTGTACGGCTTGCCGCCGGCCGAGTTCACCGCAGCGCGCAACACTCTCGCCAAACTGCTGAAAGGCTCCGGCGAGGCCGATGACGCTCTGGCGGCGAAGGCAATCGGTGGTCTACGCCGACCGAAGGTTTCCGAGTTTGCTCTGAACCGAGTCGCCCGCCACAAGCCTGCACACATACGTCGGTTCATCGACGCAGTTGCTGCAGCGCAGTCGGCACAATCCGCAGCGATCGCGGGTGACGCTCGCGCGTTACGTCAAGCGACCAGTGAACTCCGACAGGCCAATGCGGCAGTTGTCGACGCCGCGGTTCACCTGCTCATTGCAGACGATCGCAACGGCGAAGCCCAGCGCGACGCCATCGCGGCCGTGTTACGCGAGTTCATCAGCGGCGCGAACGGAGGCCCGTTGGTGGCCGGCGTGATCGGCTCAGAGGCAATCGTCGGCCCCGACGAGTTCTTCCCCGGTGCCCCAGACCCGCCGAAACACCGACCGCACGAGCCGCCGGGGAAGCCGCCGGGGAAGCCGCAGGCGAATCTGTCTGCGGTGGTGCAACAGCCGAACGTCGGGCGCCAGCCGAGTGCCTCGGCACAAGCAACGGCGGCTGCGAAGCGAGCATTGGCCCGGGCCGAACGAACACGTCTCACAGCAATGCTGCATACGGCACAAGGTGCGGTGGGCACAGCAACCGACGCCCTTGAGGCCGCCCAGACCGAACTCCTCGCCCGCCGGGCGGCGCTGAAGGCCGCCCGTACGGCGGCCGCCGATGCCGCGGCCGAGCTCGCCCAACTTGCTGACCGACCGGAGTGACGGCTTGCGCACGTTCCGCGCCCTCGGTCTGGGTGTGAGCGGCCCAGATGCTCACAGCCGCCCCGAGGGCGCGGTTCGTGCCACGCGTGTTGAGCACATCGGAGACCGATGCGGTCAGCGAACAAGTTGTAGGTGGCGCACCAGTCGCGCGACCGGATCTGCCACGTGCTCGGAAACCGGTTCGATGACTGCCCGCATTGCACTGGGATCAGGGCGGGGCGGCCGACGGAGTCGCCGTCGCTGACTCTCGGTCATGCCACCCCAGATGCCATGCTTCTGGCCTGTTTCCAATGCGTACTCGAGGCAGTGACGACGAACGGGGCACCCGCGACAGATGGACCGGGCGTAGGAGGTGTCGGAGCCCGGTCGCGGAAAGAACAGGTCCGGATCGGCAGTGCTGCAACTTCCGGAATCCGACCAGGCGAGGCGATCAACTGTGTCTTGGCTCATGTGCACACCATCGCATCGGGGTGTGACAGAGTCATCCGGACCCGAGCCCGTTGGTTCCAGATGCAGGGTGACCTCAGATGCAGGGTGACCTCAGATGACGGGACCCGCCCAGTAGGCCGTTGCTGCAGCGACGATCAGGTCAACGCACGACTGCATCGACAGCGCTGTCGAGTCGAGAACCAGGTGATACAGCGCTGGGTCGGCGGGGTCCTTGTCGAACAAACGGCTGACGAACTTCGACCAGGCCTTGTCGGTGTCGGTCTGGCGGGTCCGAGCCTGGGCCTCGGTCGCGCCTTCGATCGACATCGCTCTCGCCAGGCGCCGCTCGGTCGGACCACTGAGTCGGACGTTGAACGCGGCGGGATTCCCGGCGAGCACCACAGCGGCTGCGCGGCCGAGGATGACACCACCCGCGCCTTTGGCGATGCTCAGCACACTGGTCTCGACCTGCTTGCGCAACTGGCCGCGAGGCTCGGCTTCGGCTCCGGGAACGGGGAGCCCGAGGACGGACGTGAGGTTGGCCAGGCTGGACAGGATGCCGGTCGGAGGGGCCTGATCGCGCTCTGCGTCGGTCAGCCCCTCGACGATTGTGGCCGCCGTCTGCGTCTCCGTGTCGTGGATCAGACGGTCGAAGAACGGCAAGCCAAGCGCTGCCGCCAACTTCGGGGCGATGATGCTGCCGCCGGCGCCGTACGTGGCCGAGACGGTGATGACATGGGCTGCTGTATCTGTCGCTGATGCCATGGGTCGACTCCGATGATTGCGATGGAAGATTGCGATGGACGATTGCGTGAACGGCGGGGATGAACGGCAGGGATGAACGGCAGGGATGAACGGCGGCGACTTGCCACGGGATCGACCGTCCAGCGGGTCGAGCTGATCGTAGGAGGTCTATTGAGTGCGTCGGTCACGCAGGAATTGGAACCGCTCCCGCGTCGCTGTGACGTGCTGTGCACTGATGTCGGCGAACAGGATCGATTCCGTCCGCGCTGCCGTCGCCAACAGTTCGCCCTGCGGATCGACGATGCGACTGTCGCCGCTGTAGGCCAGTCCACCACCTTCGCCGACGCGGTTGCAGCCGATGACATAGGCCTGGTTCTCGATCGCCCGCGCCTGGAGCAAGGTCTGCCAGTGCAGCCGCCGCACCTCGGGCCAATTGGCCGGCACCAGATACAGGTCGGTCGTGGTGGCCAGTTGCCAGAACTCGTCCGCGAACCGTAGGTCGTAGCAGACGAGCGGGCTGACTCGCAGACCTTCGATCTCGATCGTCATCAGTTGATCGCCGGCGCGGAAATGCTTGTGCTCGCCACCGAAGGTGAACGGATGGATCTTGCGGTAGCGGTGCACGACTCCGTTCGGCCCGGCGAGTACGAAGCTGTTGAACGGTCGCTGGTCGTCGCCGGAGTCGGCGGGGATCTCCGGACAGGTTCCGCCGACCCACAATCCATTGGCGGCGGCCTGTTCGATGATGAACTGCGATGACGGTCCGCCCTCCGGCTCACCGATCGACCGGTCCGTGACGAAACCCGTGCTGAACGTCTCCGTCAACAACGCGATTCGGGCCCCCGATCCAGCGGCGGAGCGGATCATCGGTGCGAGACGTGCGAAATTGGCCGACCGGTCACCCCAGACGATGTCGTGCTGCAGCGCAGCGACGCGAACCGATGCGCCGCTCACGCGCTGAGGGCTTTGAGCCGGCTCACGGCTTCGTCGAGGACCTCGAACCGTTTGCAGAACGCGAACCGGACGAGATGTCGACCTCGGCGCCGATCCGTGTAGAAAACCTCGTTGGGAATCGCGACCACGCCGCAACGATGAGGCAGATCACGACAGAAGGCGTAGCCATCGCCATCGCTGCGCAACGGCCGGATGTCGACCGTGACGAAGTACGTGCCGCTCGGCCGGAACACCTCGAACCCTGTTTCGGCCAGCCCGGCGCACAGCCGGTCACGCTTGGCCTGCAGATCGGCGCCGATCTCGACGAAGAACGCATCGGGCAACCGCAGCCCAACGGCGATCGCCGGCTGGAACGGTCCGCTGTGCACGTAGGTGAGGTACTGCTTGGCGGTTCGCACGGCGGTGACGAGAGCTGGCGGGCCAACGACCCAGCCGACCTTCCAACCCGTCGTGTTGAACGTCTTGCCACCGGACGAGATCGTGATTGTCCGTTCGCGCATTCCAGGCAACGTCGCCATCGCGACGTGTTCGAGAGAATCGAAGATGAGGTGCTCATAGACCTCGTCGGTGACGACGATCAGGTCGTGCTCGATCGCCAATTCGGAGATGGCGATCATCTCGTGACGCGTGAACACCTTGCCGGTGGGATTGTGCGGTGTGTTGAGCAGGATCAATTTGGTACGCGGGTTGATCGCCGCGCGGACCTCGTCGATGTCGGCCGCGTATGCCGGCGGCCGCAACGTGACAGGACGGATCGTTGCTCCGGACATCGCCGCGCACGCTGCGTACATGTCGTACGTCGGCTCGAAGGTGACCACTTCGTCGCCGGTGTCCAACAGCGCGATCAATGTCGCTGCCAACGCCTCGCTGGCGCCACAGGTGACGAGCACTTCGGTATCGGGATCGACGCTGATGCCATAGAACCGCTGCTGATGTTCGGCAATCGCTGCGCGCAGGGTCGGCACACCGATCAGCGGTGGGTACTGGTTCTGGCCGCCGTTGATCGCGGCAATCGCTGCGTCGAGCACCGCACGTGGACCGTCGGTGTCGGGGAAGCCCTGACCGAGGTTGACAGAATCGGTGGCGACGGCCAACGCCGACATCTCACCGAAGATCGTGGTGCCCAAGCCCTGCAGCTTGGCGGAGAGATACGGGACTCGATCTGACATCGTTCCGATCGTAGATCGGCGGGTTCGGTCAGGCGAGATGTTCGCGTCAGGCGAGATGTTCGGGACCGAACGAATGCGGCAACAGGCCTTCGAGCGTGAACGTGGCCCGCACGCCGGTGCCGTCAGCGGCATACACGGGCGTATTGGGTGCCGCGAACTCTCGCAGTCGCTGACGACAGCCGCCGCAGCACGTGCCGAGCTCGTCGCCGTCACACACTGTCAGCACGGCGACGATCGTGCGCTCGCCTGCCGCGCACATCGCAGCGATCGCTCCGGCTTCTGCGCACGCGCCCTGCGGATATGCCGCGTTCTCGACATTGCAGCCGGAAAAGATCCGGCCGCTCGGCGTCAGGACAGCAGCGCCGACCCGGTATTTCGAGTACGGCGCATAGGCGTTCTGCTGGACCGCCAGGGCAGCCGCGAACAGTTCGGCGACCCGAGTGGCAGAGGAATCGTCCATCCACGCACGCTACCGGCCGACCTTTGAGGACGACGTGGCTCAACCGGTCGACGTACGCGTGGCCTCGATCACCAGCTCCGGTCCGAGCCACCTCGTGGCGACGTCGAGCGACGAGGTCTGATCGAAGTGAATACCGTCCGGCCGGGTTGTGTGGTTCTCTGCCAGCCCAGCCGTTTCCAACCATCCCCCGAGGTCGAGCACGATCACGCGGTCCCGATGCCCGAATGTGGCGGCACCCATCAGAACCGCCATCGTGCTGTGCGCGATGACGTCGCGCTGAGCCACGTCGAGGTTCATCCAGTACGGGTCGATCGCCGGCGGCTTGATCCAGACGACGTGAGCGGACGAGGTCGTCAAGATCATGTTGGTGATCGCGAGGTAGTCGTCCCTGACACGATTCACGAAGCGCGGGTCCCGGGGCGTGAGGGCGCCTTCGGCGCTGTCGAAAACTCTCGGCTCGACGTCGCGGATGGTGGTCATCAACATCACGATGTCCGGTTGCAGCGTCCGCAGATCATCGGGCAGCTGGTGATCGAGAATGTCGTTGCACTGGGCCGTGTACGGAATCTTGCCGTCGGTCGGGACGACACCACGACGAATGAACCCGCAACCCGGCGAGACGAGCAACGTGACCTTGGCAATCGTCGGGTCGAGGGCCGCCCACTGGACCAAGCCCGCTCCCGTCGACGCCGCCGTCGAGTCGCCGACGACGATGATCCGCACAGGCCGATTGAGGAGTGGCATCACCGGAATGGTCAGCGGCGTGTTCACGACATCGACAGACGTCGTCGGATCTCCGGCGACCGAACTCGGGGTCGAGCCGGCCGGCTCAGGTGTCGATCGCGTCTGCGTGGACGCTGGCTCCGACCCGGTTGCCGCCGTCGACCTGACAACGGGTTGCGACGTGGTTGCCGATGACGAGGTTGCCGATGACCCGGTTGCCGATGACGTGGTCGTCGACAGGGACGTGCCGACGGGCGGTGGGCTCGACGAACTCGACGAACTCGATGCGCTCGAAAGACGCGACGCGGCTGTCGGCTGCGGTCCGACAGGAGACAGAGGCACGACGCTGCCGGTGGCAGGGATTTCGGCCGCCGCGATGGCCGAGGCACCAGCTGTCCAATAGGTGGCGCTTCGGGTCGGCACGAACAGGATCGCTCCTGCCACCAGCCCAACCGCAACGGCCGCGTGCATCATCGTTCGAGATCCCGTCCAGACGGCTCGCCGGATCGGCCGCTCGATCAGCCAGTACGACGAGATCGCGAACACCAAGGTGACAGCCAGGCGAGCGGCCAGAAGTGACCAACCCGAATGACCGAACCGGTTCACCGAGAGAAAGACGAAAATCGGGAAGTGGTACAGATAGACGCCATAGCTGATCGCGCCGAGCGCGACGAGCGGCTTGCACGACAGCACTCTCGTCACAGGACCGGGCATCTGCACGCCGAGCACGAGGCCACAGCTGGCGATGGCCAGCACCGGGAATGCTCCGTGATAGGCAGGGCCGCCAGCTGCTGGAAGGAGGACAGCGATGACGACCACAGCGACGAGCGAAGCGGGCGCCATCCAGCGACGAGGCGAGACCTTTCCGTCACACAACGCAACGGCGAGGAGCGCTCCGATGAGAATCTCTGCAGCTCGAGCCGGCGTGGCCCAGTACGCGGCATCGCGACCCCAGCGCCACGCGACCAGAGGCGCCGCCGCTGCGAAGATCGCGGTGAGCGCGACCATGATCCGCGTCAGGCTCACGCCGCGGCGTCGGGCGAACACGGCCAGGCCCCAGAACGTAAGCGGCCAGATCCAGTAGAACTGCTCTTCGATCGCGAGCGACCAGTAGTGATCGAGCGGTGAGACCAAGCCCGCTGATTTGCTCTGAAGGTCGGTGTAGCTCCCCCCGCCACCGAGCTGCACCCAGTTCGCCACTTGAAAGAGCGCGCCGACTGCATCGCGACGGACGTGGTCGGCGCCCCGCCAGACATCGTGCGCTGCCATGATCGACACGACGACGATGCAGACCGTGCTTGCCGGGAGCAACCGCTTCGCCCGGCGTACGTAGAACGCTCCCGGCTCGATCCGCCGCGTCGCCGAGAACTCGCGCACGAGCAGCGACGTGATCAGGAACCCGGACAGCGTGAAGAACATCGATACGCCGAAATATCCGCCGCGCATCCACGACACACCGCCGTGGAACAGCAGCACCATCGTCACTGCAACCGCGCGCAGGCCATCGAGTGCCGGTTGGTACGCGAGACGCGTCGATTTGGGTGTCCGCTCCACCAGCCCCCCGGCCGTCCGTTCCAGGGCGGAAGGCTACTCTCGGATCACGTCGGTGTCATGCAGGTGCCCCAGGCATCATTCGGGGTCGGTTCCAAGGATGCTGATGAAGCTCACCATCTCGCCGGGGTACCCGCCGAGGTTGTGCGTGAGGGCCAGGTTGCGCTTGCCGTAGGTGCTGATCCGGCGATCCGCCGGGACCTCGCCCCGCAGTTGCAGGAACGCCTCGTACATCATCCGCAGACCGCTCGCTCCGGTGGGGTGACCAAAGCTCTTCAGCCCACCATCAGGATTGACCGGAAGGTCGCCGGTTAGGTCGAACGCGCCGGCCTCGATCTCCTTCCAAGCCGTGCCCCGGTCGCAGAAGCCGAGGTCTTCCATCAGCACCAATTCGGTCGGCGTGAAGCAGTCGTGCACCTCGGCCATCGCCAGTTCGGTGCGCGGGTCGATGATGCCTGCCTGCTTGTACGCATCCTGTGCGCACGTCACGGTCTCGGGGAACGTCGTGTAGTCGTACGACGGATCCATGAGCCCACTGCCGTTGCCGGCGACCATGCTGAGCGCCTTCACGTACAACGGCTTGTCGGTGTACTTGTGGGCATCTTCGGCGCGCACGACAATGGCTGCCGCCGAGCCGTCGGCCACACCCGCACAGTCGAACACCGAGAGGTCTCCGGCCACGGCTGGCATTGCGCACAGCTGATCGACGCTCATCTCCTTGCGGAACTGGGCCAACGGGTTCTTCGCCCCGTTGGCGTGGTTCTTGGAGGCGATGCGAGCCAGGACCCGCTTCAACTCGCCGCGATCCACGCCGTACTTCTTGGCGTAGGCGGGTGCGACCATCGAGAACATCGCTGCAGCTGTGAGCGTGCGTGAGGTGCCATCGTTGGGGATCGGATTGGCGTTGAGCCCCTGCATCCCGCTGTCCTTGACCTTCTCCGCGCCGATCGCCATGGCGCTGTCGTATGCGCCGCTGGCCACGGCATAGCACGCCTGACGGAGGGCTTCTGATCCGGTGGCGCAGTAGTTCTCGACCCGGGTGACCGGCTTGCCCTCGAGCTTGAGCGGGCGGGCGAGGGCGATGCCACTCATCGCCGACTGCGCCGTGCCGAACCAGTACGCGTCGATGTCGGCCTTCTTCACGCCGGCTGATGCATAGGCCTTGTCGCTCGCTTCGATCAACAGATCGTCGAGCCCTTTGTCCCAGTGCTCGGTGAAACGGGTGCAACCCATACCGATGATCGCGACTCGGTTCTTGATGCCGTGCGATGCCATGTCAGCTCGCCGTCCCTTCAGTCGATCCGGCCCCAGCGGCCTGCCCGCCCCTGATCGGGCGAGCCTTCCAGAAGTAATTGTGCACGCCATCTGCCGTAAAGAGTTTGCGGAACGTCATTTCGACCCGGTCACCCATCTGTACATCTGCCGCGTCGACGTCGGTGAGCTCGATCGGCAGTCGACCGCCGCCGTCGAAGTCGACGACTGCGAACACCACGGGCGGGTTCAGCGAGTACGAGAGCTTGTCGATCGTGTACGTGGCGATGGTGCCGATCGCATCGGCCATCGCCCGCCGCTCGGTGTCGATCTGCGCGGGAGGCATGTGCACCTCGCCCGACTCGTCGACCGAGCCGACGAAGCCGAACTTCCAGTCGAGCGAGCGGCCGGTTGCGGTGGCGGAAGGACGAACGGGCTCGGGACGACGCGGCGGTTCGATGTTCAATTGGCCGCGCCAGCCGAGGTACTTGCCGTAGGTGATGGTTCCCGAGTTGGCGACCTGATCGGCCACTGTGTGATGCGGGGCGTAACCGGCGAGGGCTGCCGTCGTACGGAAGACGAACACCTCGACACCGTCCGCGAGCACGACGAGTGCGACGACCTGACCCGGTTCGGCCCGCTCCAGCGCGGACGCGAGCAGCAGGGCGGGACTGGCTGCGCCGGTGTTGCCGATGAAGGCTGCCAACGAATCGACGAGAGCACCCGACGGCGCACCGAGCGAACGAGCCACGTTCGTGTTCGCTCTGTCGTGCGTTCCGGTGACCACGAGGTGATCGATCTGTCCGATCTCGACACCCGCGTCGGCGAGCGCCGCCTTCAGGGCGACCGGTGTCAACGCTGCATAGCGAGTTTCGCCGAAACGCTCCTCCCACAGCTTCGAACGGACGTCGCCAGGAGTGCGCCAACGATCGAGGAACTCCTCCGTGGCGATGCCACGGCCGATCAATTCGGCGAGCAGTGATCCATCGGCGTCCGAGCCGACAAGCAGCGCTGCGGCGCCGTCGCCGCCGTTGGTCTCGTCACCAGAACCGGGCAGACCGCCCCGGATGTCACTGGCGACGACCAACGTCGCGCCGTCGCCGGCGAGCCCGGCCCGCAGTGCCCCCACGGCCGACTTCACCGAGCCGAGCGCGTCGTATGCGCCGACATCGGTGCCGAGCCGGAGCGCAGCATGGATCGTGGTCGCATTCGTCTTGTCGAGATACGGGATGGCGACCGTGCTGAACCAGATCGTGTTCGGCGAGATACCCGAACTCGCAACCGCTCGGCGGGCCGCTTCGACACCCATCGTTGTTGCATCTTCGTCGAACGACGCGACGGAGCGCGTTCCCTTGCCGCCACCCGTGCCGGCAACAGCGGCGATCGTCGACCGGTCCAACCGTCGATACGGGACGTGCGTGCCCCACCCCAGAATGCCCCTCATCTGAATACCGTGCCTTCGTTCGATCTGACGACCCGTCAGATTAGGCATCGGCCCGGGGCTACCGGTATTCCTGTCCGGCGTCATGCCCGTTAGAGTCCCCGGTTCGTGAGCTCCGACGAACTACCGCACGACGACATCTTCGACACGATGACGATCCCCGGACTGATCGATTTCGCCGTCGACCGCTTCGGTGACCAAGAGGGTTTCGTCGAAGGTCGCGGTGACGCCGCAGTCCGGTTGACGTTCGCCGAACTCGCTGCCGAGGTGGACGTGGCATCGCGGGCGTTCATCGGTGCAGGCATCCAACCGGGCGACCGGATCTGCGTCTGGGCCCCGAACGGCCTGCGCTGGCTGCTCGCCGCGCTTGGCGCCTACCGCGCCGGCGCGATCGTGGTTCCGCTGAACACTCGTTTCAAGGGACCCGAAGCGGCGTACGTCCTGCGGACCGCGGGGGTGCGGATGCTGTTCACTGTCACCGACTTCCTCGACACCGATTACCCAGCGCTGCTGTCGGGCGAGAACGCTGTCGAGTCACTCGAACACGTCGTGATCATCTCCGGGACGGTGGGCGACGCGAACCTGTCGTGGGAATCGTTCATCGCCGGCGGTGCCGATGTGCCACTCGACGTGGTTCTCGCCCGTAGTGCGGCTGTCCAGCCCGACGACATCAGCGACATCATGTTCACGAGCGGCACCACGGGTCGACCCAAGGGCGCGATGATCCGCCACCGTGCATCCGTCAAAGGATTCAACGCCTGGGCAACCGTCGTTGGACTGCGTCCAGGCGACCGATACCTGATCGTCAACCCGTTCTTCCACACCTTCGGACTCAAGGCGGGCATCATCGCCTGCCTCGTCAAGGGTGCGACCATCGTCCCCCAGCCCGTGTTCGACGTGCCACAGGTGATGGAGCGGATCCCCGAGGAGCGGATCACGATGTTGCCAGGGCCGCCGTCGATCTACCAGACGATCCTGGACCATCCGCGACGTGCCGACTTCGACCTCTCGTCGCTGCGGCTGGCCGTCACCGGCGCCGCACCCGTGTCAGTCGAACTGATCCGGCGGATGCGCGCAGAGTTGCAGTTCGAGACCGTCGTCACCGGCTACGGCCTGACCGAATCGACGGGCATCATCACGATGTGCCGCCACGACGATCCGGACGAGACGATCGCGCATACGAGCGGTCGGGCCATCCCCGGTGTGGAGGTGCGGCTGGTGGACGACGAGGGCAACGACGTGGGGGTCGGCCAACCCGGCGAGATCTGGGCCCGTGGCTACAACGTGATGGCCGGCTACTTCGGCAACGACGCGGCCACGGCCGAAGCGATCGACGCCGACGGTTGGCTGGCCACCGGCGACATCGCCGTGCAGGACGCGCAGGGCAACGTGGACATCACGGATCGCAAGAAGGACATGTTCATCATGGGCGGCTTCAACGCCTACCCGGCCGAGATCGAGAACGCTCTCGCCGGCTACCCGGGCGTCAGTCAGGTCGCCGTCATCGGCGTGCCGGACCACCGCATGGGCGAGGTCGGCAAAGCCTTCATCATCGCTCGACCGGGAGCGACCGTTTTGCCAGCAGAGGTCATCGCGTGGAGTCGGGAGAACATGGCCAACTACAAGGTCCCGCGCTTCGTCGAGATCGTCGAATCGCTGCCGATGAACGCCAGCGGCAAGGTGCTCAAAGGCGAACTCCGCCAACAATCCTCCCCCACCTGAAACTTCTCAGAGCGAAAAAGACCCCCATAGCGCGCTTTCCACTTGCCAGAACGCGGGTTGGGAGGGCGGGTTGGGCTTCTGCGGTCAGCGGCCGAGGGCGTCGGCTTCGGCGCCGATGGTCGTGCTGGCGCCGTGGCCGGTGTGGACGATGGTCTCCGGTGGCAGCGCGAACAAACGCTCACGGATGCTGTGGACGATCGTGTCGTAGTCGCTGTAGCTCCGACCGGTTGCGCCTGGACCGCCGCAGAACAAGGTGTCGCCGCTGAAGAGGATGTCACTGCCGTCTGCAGCACCGCCGACGATGTGAAAGCAGCAGCAACCCGGCGCATGACCAGGCGTGTGCATCACGACGAGTTCCGAGCCGGCGACGTTCAACACCTGCTTGTCGGCCAGCGACTGATCCGGTTCGACATCCGGATAGACGACGTGCCATAGCATCAGGTCGGCGGGATGCAGGAGTATCGGTGCGTCGACGACATCCTGCAGCGCGAGCGCGGCGTTGATGTGATCGTTGTGACCGTGCGTCAGGGCGATGGCCCGGACGTGCCGGCCGTTGACGCCATCGACGATCGCGGCCGCGTCGTGCGCCGCGTCGATCACGATGACCTCTCGGTCGTTCCCGACAAGCCAGATGTTGTTGGTCACTTCCCATTCGCCGCCGTCGAGGGCGAAGATGCCGGTGGTGTTGACGAGTTCGATCGTCACAACACCACGACGCTGCGCAGCACCTCGCCGCGCTCCATCTTGTGGAACGCCGCTTCGACGTCACCCAGACCGATCGTCTCGGACACGAAATCCTCGAGCGGCAGACGGCCCTGCAGATGCAGATCGACGAGGAATGGGAAGTCGCGGCTCGGCAGGCAGTCGCCGTACCACGACGGCTTGAGCTGGCCGCCGCGACCGAAGAAGTCGATCATCGGGATGTCGGGCATGACCATCGTCGGGGTGGGCACGCCGACCTGCACGACGGTGCCGGCCAGGTCACGCGCGTAGAACGCCTGGCGTAACACCTCGGGATGGCCGACTGCTTCGATGCAGACGTCGGCACCGTTACCGTTGGTGGCGGCCTGGATCGCCACGATCGCATCTTCTTTCGAACCATTGACGATGTGCGTCGCGCCGAACTGCTTGGCCCACTCCAGCTTCCGGTCGTCGAGGTCGACGGCGATGATGGTGGTGGCTCCCGCCAACTTCGCACCAGCGATGGCTGCATTCCCGACGCCGCCACAACCGAACACGGCGACGCTGTCACCGCGCTGCACGTCGCCGGTCAACATCGCCGCGCCGATGCCGGCCATCACACCGCAACCGAGCAGGCCGGCCACTTCGGGCTTGACAGCAGGATTCACCGGCGTGCACTGGCCAGCCGCGACCAGTGTCTTTTCGGCAAACGCGCCGATTCCGAGCGCCGCCGACAACGGTGTGCCATCCTCGAGTGTCATCTTCTGGGTCGCATTGAACGTGTTGAAGCACAAGTTCGGCTTGCCGCGCAAGCACGACCGACAGGTACCGCAGACCGCCCGCCAGTTGAGAACCACGAAGTCGCCGGGCTTGACGTTGACGACGTCCGGGCCGACTGCCTCGACGATGCCGGCGGCCTCGTGACCGAGCAGGAACGGGAACTCGTCGTTGATGCCGCCCTCGCGGTAGTGCAAATCGGTGTGGCAGACACCGCACGCCTGGACCTTCACCAATGCCTCGCCCGGACCCGGGTCGGGAACCAGGATGGTGGTGAGTTCGACGGGCAGACCCTTGCCACGCGCGATGACGCCCTGAACTGAATGTGCCATGAGGTGAGAACTCCTGAATCGGCGATGGACACCACATATGCGTGGTTCTGATTCGAGGCTAGTAGTCGGATGACATCACCCTGTCGACAAAACGCTGTGGATCGACAAGGTGATGGATGCTCGATTCGCGAACCATACTGGTAGCCCATGTTTCCGCTCGACGCCGTGCCTGCTCCATCGTCCAGGCGGCTCGCTGTCCGAGTGACGAACGACGCCATCCGCCAGATCCGTGGTGGCCACCCGTGGGTGTTCGACGGCTCGGTCGTCTCGGTCAACCACTCCGACGGCGCTCCGGGAGACTTCGCGGTGATCTTCGACGGTGATCGACAGTTCGTGGCGATCGGGCTCTATGACCCGAAATCCTCGATCCGTGTGCGCATCCTGCATCACGCCAAGCCGACCACGATCGACGCTGCCTTCTGGGCGGCCAAGGTCAGTGCAGCCATCGAACGGCGCAAGCCGGTGTTGGCGGCCGGCGACACGACGGGCTACCGCGTCGTCCACGGCGAGAACGACGGCCT
>JAYTOM010000176.1:0-5311 GCA_043747765.1 Actinomycetota bacterium | reverse complement strand
CGACGATCGACCCGGACCGGTTGGCGGAGTTGGAGGAGGAGCGTCGATTCCTGCTCAGATCGCTCAGCGACCTGGAACGTGAACGCGGCGCTGGAGACGTCGACGACCACGATTACCAAGCACTTCGCGACGGCTACACGGCCCGCGCTGCCAGTGTGTTGCACGCGATCGACGAAGGCCGGTCGGGCCTTGCCCCGAAGCGTCCGACGAATTGGAAGCGGATCATCGGTGTCACAGCCGCCGTGGTCATCTTCGGCATCGTCGCCGGCTTCCTCGTCGCCCGTGCCTCTGGTCAGCGCGATCCGGGGGACACGATCACCGGTGGGACATCGCCCGACCAGGTCGCGACCCTGCTCAGTGAAGGGCGTGCGTTCCTGCAGGCAAGTGACTTCGGCGAGGCGAGCAAACGGTATCTGAAGGTGCTCGACATCGATCCGAACGACGTCGAGGCGCTGACATACGCTGGTTGGGTCCTGGCTGTCACCGCGCAGGGACAGACCGAATCGGCGTCACCGGTGTTGCTCAAACAGAGTAAGCAGTTCCTGAACACGGCGATCTCGATCGACCCTTCATATGCCGACCCGGAGTGCTTCCTGGCGATCATCGCCGTGCAGTTCGACAACGACAAGGCCGAGGGTGCGGCTCGTGAGGAGAAGTGCTTGGCCAACGATCCGTCGAGCGACATGCGGGGCTTGGTGGCCAACTACGTCGACCCGACCGCAGCCACCGCCGGCTGAGATCAGCACGGGTTAAGGTTCGGCGCAGTATGAGCATGCCCCCACCCCCCGGTAACAATCCGCCGCCGTTCCAGCCCGAACAGCAGCCGCCGCCGGGATTCCAGGGCCCCGCCGGCCAGGGCCGGCAACCGTACGGCCAGCAACCGTACGGCCAGCCGCCGTATGGTCAGCAACCGTACGGCCAGCAACCGATGGGCTACCAGCCGTATGGCATGCCGCCAACGGCAGCACCGCAGGGCACGAATGGTCTGAGCATCGCCAGCTTCGTCCTCAGCATGGTGAACATCATTCCGTGTTTCTGGTTCTTCCCGCTGCCGGCAGTGCTCGGCGTGGTCTTCGGATTCATCAGTCGCAATCAGATCAAGAACAACCCAGGCGCCAAGGGCAAGGGCCTGGCGACGGCTGGTCTGATCATCGGTGTCATCTTCGTCGCCGTTTCGGTCATCATCTGGGTCGTGATCGCCACCGGTACGGGCTGCATCCGCAACGGAAGTTCATTCCACTGCTCCAGCTGACCCGTTCGTAAAAACTGCGATCGTCACGCTATGTATCATCGCTCATGCCCAGAGCAGGCTCTCTCGCACCATGGATCGTCGCGGCCGCTCTCGTCCTCGGCGGGTGCAGCGCAACGAACTCGACGGACTCTGGCGCTGGTGGTTCGGCTTCGTCGGTCGGCGGTTCGTCCACGACGCCAGCGGTGAGTTCCCCGTCGACGCCATCGAAGCCTCCGACCACGATCGCGTCGACCACGACACGACCAACGTCGGCGAACACGTCGTCGGCGAACACGTCGTCAGGATCGAGCCAGGTGACGTACGACAGCCTGGGTCCGGTGGCGCCGGTCGGGCCGTGCGCATTCACGCCGGCTGTGGCGATGGGCGAGGTGACCTGGGTCGCCGACGGCCAACTGCGCGCGCTGGCCGACGGAGGTCAGCCGACGTGCCTGCTCGACGGCGTACCGGGGACATCGCCGGTGGCATGGTCGTCCGATGCCGAGCGCGTGCTCACCGATTCGGCGACGGCCCAGAACGCGAGCGGGGCGCTGCCGACGGGCTTCGACGTCACCAACACCTCGGTCAGCCTCTCGGCGCCGACGGGGACCGCCACGATCGGTATCGATCCGTCAACCCATCGATTGATCCGCCACGCCCCGAACGGCAAGGTCACCGACATCAGCTTCCTCGCTCGCACGGACACGGCGGTCTACCATCCGAGTGGGAAACGGATCGTCGCGGTCGGCACCGACCAGACCGGGGCGTACGGGATCTGGCTGTCGAGCAACCTCGGCCTGAATCCGAAGATGATCCTCAGTGTCGCTGATCCGTCGACGCCTGTCACCGACCTGACGTTCTCTGCCGATGGGCAGACGCTGTATTTCATCCACGGTTTCGTCCACCGCCTGGCGGTCAGCAACCTCGCCTTGACCGAGGTCGGCAAGGCGGATCGGCACGAGGCAGCCCTCATCGCGAGCAAACTGGAAGACGCCCAAGCGTGGACGACCGGACCGTGCGACGCGACCGGAACGGTGCTGATGACGTCGGCGATCGCGACCGACACGACCGACCTGCGGACGATGAAGGACTCGCCGTTCGCGACATCAGGCGTGACGATTCGGCCCGTGGGTTGGTTGAGCGGCTATCGACTGGTGGTCGCGACACGGCCGTCCGGCTGCGATGGGCCCGCCGATGTGTGGATCTGGTCCGTCGTCGACGGCTTCCACCATGTGGCTCACAACGTGCTCGTGCCGGCGGTTCGCATTCCCCGAGGTCCGTACAGCGACCTGCCCGACGTCATCGAGCAAGCTGCGCCTGGTTGATGACCTTCATCGCCGCCCGGTCGGGCGGCAACGGAGTGCACCACGCACGTGGATCCTGGTTGGCGGCACCGCCGGGCGCCACGAGTACGTCGGGATCGGCAATGTTCGGGCTCAGGGGGTCGGCGGAGGAGGCCAGGCCTCGGCGCTGACGAAGGTCCCGTCGTCGGCGCGTTCGAGCAGCCACACCGAACCTTTCTTCCATTGCGGCGCACTGGTGATCAGACAGCCCCGCCGTTCGAGCCCGGCGATCATGTCCGGGATCATGTCGCCGTGGCTGCACAGCACGGATCCGTCCGGCGTGTTCTGCAACAGGTTCAACATCGGCTCGAAGGGACGGGCCTCGGCCAGGCTCTCGTCGCGGACCACCCGAACACCGAGTTGCCTGCCGAACGGCTCGAGGGTCTGGCGGCAGCGCAGGAACGGGCTCGACAGCAGCGGTCCTTCTGCCCCGGCGGCGGCAAGCGAAGCCGCCAGCGCCTCTGCCTGCAGCCAACCGTTCTTCGACAGCGGCCGTTTGCGGTCGTCGGTCACTTCGTGCAGACGATCTCCGGCCTTGGCGTGGCGAACGAGGAAGATCATTGCGATTCGTTGATGAGTTGCTGATGCCGTGCCGTGAGTTGGCGGACCAACAGCAAGAACGTGACGGCGGCGGCGATCTGCAACCCGCTCGATCCGATCGAGACGCCGAACCGGTCGACCAACTGGTTGGCAGCTGAAGTCGTCGATCTGCTGACCGAGAAGTTCGAGAAGGTCACCGACAAGAACAGCACCGGCACGAGGCCGTAGAGCACCCACCAGATGTTGACGATTGCGCCGACTTTGTTCGTCCGCCAATCATGTCCGGAGTCCGGGTCGGAACCTTTCCAGAGATCGCGCAACATCAGAAACGGTACGACGTACAGGATGAAAGGGGGTACGAACCAGCCACCGATCGCCCAGCCCGGCTTCCAGGTTCCGACGCGGTTCAACGCCTGCAGGTTCTTCGCGATCCGGTACATCCAGATGATGGTCAACACCGCCGTCGCGATCAGCACAGCAGCCGAGAGCAGACCGAGCAGCGCAGTCGCTCCGATGTCCCTCTTGAAGCTGCCCTCGCTGATCTTGCCAGCCAGGAAATCCTGGGCTTTGGTGCGGTCGCCGAACGACTTGAGCACGGCCAGCAACAGCACTGGAACCAACACGATGAGGGTGATGCCCAGCCACCTCGCCACTCCACCGATGCGTTGAAACGAAGCGTACGCGCCCTGGTTCGACCCCCCGTAGGCGATGTAACCGGGCGGCGCCGACATGTTCGGCGGGGGAGGGGGCATCGCCGACATCGGTGGCGGTCCCGAATTGGACGGGGGCGAACCGGGCGGGGGAGAATTGGGCTGTCCCGAATTGGGCGGGGGCGTGGGGAATCCGTTGGATGACCTGCCCGGAAAGTCGCTCATGGGCATGAATCTACAAGCTGGTGCCATTTGTTCTGGTCGGTGCGACAATGCTCGGGTGAGCTTCTTCGATCGCAACCGCAAGGAACTTGCCGAGAAGGGAATCAACCCGGACCGGCTGCCGCCAGGTCAATATCTGACCGACCGCTTTCCGGTTCTGCATGTCGGTGACGTGCCCACGTACGCGCCGGGCGAATGGTCGTTGTCCATCACAGGCATGGTCGACAACCCGTTCACCTTGACGATGGACGAACTTCACGCGCTGCCAGCGATCAGCCCGACCTTTGACATCCATTGCGTGACGAAGTGGTCGAAGTTCGACACGACCTGGACCGGGGTGCGGGTCCGCGACCTGCTCGACCGCGCCGGCGTGCAGAAGGGGGCCAAGTTCGTGATGGAGCACGCCGAGTTCGGCTACACGACCAACATCTCGCTGCCCGACATCACCACTGACGACGCAATCGTCGCCTACAAGTTCGAGGGCGAGGATATCGAGCCGATCCATGGCGGCCCGGTGCGCATCGTGGTCCCACACCTCTACTTCTGGAAGAGCGCGAAGTGGGTCCGTGGGATCGAAGTGCGCAAGGACGACAGCCCCGGCTTCTGGGAACGCAACGGGTACAACATGTACGGCGACCCGTTCCGCGAATTACGCCATACTGGCGACGGCTGACACACATAGCGAGAGCGCAGGCGTTGCGCGAATTCCCACCCATCGACGCCCCAAATGGTTCGTGCGGGAAGCTGTGCAGCGCCGAGTCGAGCACACGTGGTCAAGGGACAAACTTGACCCGTGCCATGCGTTCGGTCGGGTGCCGTAGTATCCGTCCATCGTCACCGAAAGGAACCCGACATGAGTGGATTTCTGGACAAGGCAAAGGACATGGCCGGGGAAGTCGCGGAGAAGGTGGAGCCAATCCTGGACAAGATTCAGGACAAGCTGCCTGACTCTGTGAAAAGCAAGGTCGAACCCGTCATCGACAAGATCAGGAGCAGGATCCCCGCCGATAAAGACGCCAAGACCGGCTCCACCGCTGAAGCCCCTGGCTCGGGCGCCGTCACGCAAGCTGGTGCCGCGGACGCGGCGGGCACATCGGGCGTTTGACCCGTCCGCGGCGACAGACTGGCGCTCTCGTCATCAACGCCGCTCGGGGTTGTTTACGACACACGGCTCCGTGGCGTCCCGGACGGGGCGAGACTCGATACGTTCTGCCGGGCCTCGTCCGCACTGTGGGTCAGCGTCCAAGCGTTGCGATCGCTTGTGTCGAGAAACGTCTTGTTTTTGAGACGTTGCCAACTGTCTGGATGTTCAGCGCCTCGGCGAGCGC
>JAYTOM010000175.1:0-2251 GCA_043747765.1 Actinomycetota bacterium | reverse complement strand
CCGAAGCCGAGGCCGTGATCGACCGCTTGATCTCCACCCGAACAGGAGCCCGTCGATGACACCGCCGATCAGCACGTCGGAAATTCTCGAGACCCCCGCACACGCCCTGATCGAGCGGATCTGGGCACACCACATCGAGCCGGCCCTGCACGACTACATCCGTATCCCGAACGTCTCCGAGGCCTACGACGCGAAGTGGGACGAGCACGGCTACATGCAGCAGGCCGTCGACCTGATTCGCGACTGGTGCGCCGCCCGCCCCATCGCGGGACTGACCATCGAGGTCAACGAATTGCCGGGTCGGACGCCGCTGATCGTGATGGAGATCCCCGCTGCCAATGGTGGGTCGAACGACGACACGGTTCTGCTGTACGGACACCTCGACAAGCAGCCGGAGATGACCGGTTGGCGCGAGGGGCTCGGGCCTTGGACCCCGGTCGTCGAGAACGGACGGCTGTACGGGCGCGGCGGCGCCGACGACGGCTATTCCGCGTTTGCGTCGCTGGCCGCGATCGAGGTCGCCCAGGCAACCGGCATGCCGCACAACCGCTGCATCGTGTTGATCGAAGCCAGCGAAGAAAGCGGGAGCCCCGACCTGCCCGCCCACCTCGTCGCGCTGTGCAACCGGATCGGTACGCCGTCATTGGTGCTGTGCCTCGACAGTGGCTGCCTCGACGACGATCATCTGTGGGTCACGACATCGCTGCGCGGGCTTGCCGCGTGCACCGTGACGGTCAACATCCTCACCGAGGGCGTGCACTCAGGCGAGGCGAGCGGCATCGTGCCGTCGTCGTTCCGGATCATGCGCGAACTGCTCGACCGGCTGGAGAACTCGACGACGGGCGAGGTCTTGCTGCCCGAGTTGCACGTGGCCATCCCCGAGCACCGCGTCCGTGAAGCGACCGATACGGCCGCCGAGTTCGGCGCTCCGTTGAGCACGCATCTGCCCTTTGTACCCGGCGCGCATCCCGTGGTCGAGGGCGGCGCCGAGCAGTTGCTCGCGCACACCTGGTACCCCACGCTGTGCATCACCGGGGTCGCCGGCATTCCCGACGTCTCGATCGCCGGGAACGTGTTGCGGCCGTCGACCAGCCTGCAGGTCAGCTTCCGCCTCCCGCCGACATGCGACGACGAGGCGGCGCTCGCCGCGATCCAGCGCGGGCTGACCGCCGATCCGCCGTACGGTGCCAAGGTCGTCATCGAGGGAGCGCAATCGGCGCCCGGCTGGAACGCTCCGCCGTTCGCAACCTGGCTCGACGAGGCGTTGCATCTCGCCTCGACCGAGTACTTCGGACAGCCGGCTCGGGCCTTCGGCGAGGGCGGGACGATCCCGTTCATGGGGATGCTCGCGAAGATGTTCCCCGAGGCTCAGTTCGTGATCACCGGGGTGCTCGGGCCGGGCAGCAATGCCCACGGCCCGAACGAGTACCTCGACCTGGTCTGTGCCCGCAAGGTCACGGGTTGCCTGGCGCGGATCATGGCGTCGCACTCGACTCGCGCTCGCTGACGACACCGATGCCACCGGTGGAGTCTGCGGACCTCGTTGCCTGGCGCACCCTGTGCCGAGGCCTCGAGGCGCTCGGCGAACGAATCTGCGCCGACGACTTCCCGACGGATCCGAACGCACGCGCCGAGGGGTTCCGGCACATTCTGCGGATGATGAACTTCGCCTCGCAATGGGCGGTCGAGTTCGGTGATCCCGACTTCCCCGCGTTCGTCAGGACGACAGACGATGCCGTCATGTTCGGTGGTCCGAGCGCCGACAACCGCAATCTGCGCGCACGCGTCGACGCGAACGGCACGTACCGGATCACGGGGCGGATCGGCACAGCGTTCGACGTGCTTTTCACAGCGACCGGCGGCGACATGGCGCTCGGCCAGACCAGCGTCAGCGACGAGCGGTCGGCGAGCGAATTGGACATCGGCGTCGATGGTTCGATCGAACTGATCGTCAGCGAGACCGAACACGCGGGCAATTGGCTGCCGATGGCAGCGGGGACTCGGCGGATCCAAGTCCGGCAGATCTTCACCGATTGGACGACGCAGGAACCCGGGTGGTTCGACATCGAGCGGCTCGATCGTCCCCGCCTGTATCCGCTCGCGTTGACGCCGATCCGGATGGCCGAGATGATCGGCGAGATCGGCCGCTGGGTCGGCACCTCGACCACGTACTGGAACGAATATCAGCGCGACATCCGCGGCCGGTTGACGCCCAACACGATCGATGCCCCGACGGCGCAGGAAGGCGGCG
>JAYTOM010000174.1:0-3536 GCA_043747765.1 Actinomycetota bacterium | reverse complement strand
GATGATCGCCGGCATCGCTGCACGCTCGGACGCTGACCGCCAGAAGACGAACCGAGCGCCACGCGCAGGTGCTGGAGCACGCGTCGTCATCAGTCTGTGCCCACTGCTCGCCCCGGGGATCGTGCAGATCTGGGCCTCGGTGAACCATCGGCCGACGAGCCCAGTGCTGCTGTTCATCGCAACGGTCGCGCTCGTCCTCCTGGCGGCAGCGCGATCGACCCGCCTCGTTCGAGCCCGACACCTCCACGAAGCCCGCCTCGTCGAGGGCGAACGATACTTCCAGGCGCTGGCCGAGAACTCTGCGGACGCTGTTGTCGTGGTCGACAGCGACGGACGGATCGTCAACGAGTCGCCGAACCTCGCCGAGATGGTCGGCAAAGCGGGCCAGCTCACGACCGGCTGCGACGCGATCGACTTCATCAACCCGATCGAGCCGGCGAGCGTTCGCACTGCACTCGCCCGGATGCAGGCATCGCAGGGTGTCGTCACTCAGGGCGACCTGCCGATCCGCCACACCGACGGTGCGCAACGATGGTTCTCGGTGCGGATCATCAACCAGACGTACGACCCCGCCATTGCCGGATTGATCGTCAACATCCACGACATCACCGACCGCAAACGGATCGAAGCCGAACTCGTACATCGCGCCTTCCACGATCCGTTGACCGGCCTCGCCAACCGCGCGCTGTTCTATGACCGGATCGATCACGCTCTGCGTCGCGCCTCGCGAACCGGCAACGAACTGGCCATCGTGTACCTCGACGTCGACGGGTTCAAGACGCTGAACGACAGCCGAGGCCACGAGGCGGGCGACAATGCGCTGCGCGACATCGCCGCCCGGTTGGTCGACTGCGTGCGCCCTGCTGACACCGTGGCCAGATTCGGCGGCGACGAGTTTGCAATTCTGATCGAGAGCCCGAACCCGCTCGACGAAGCCGGATCGATCGCCGACCGAATTCTGCACGCCTTCACCACACCTTTCCAGGTCGGTGCGCAACAGGTCGTCTTGTCGACGAGCATCGGTGTGACGGTCGGCGATCGAGCGTCCAGCGCATCGTCGTTGCTTCGCGATGCTGACATTGCCATGTACCGATCGAAGACAACCGGTCGGGCGAAATGGAGCGCGTACGAGCCACAGATGCGCGCAGCAGCGGTCGACCGGTTCCAGATCGAACTCGACCTGCACGACGCGTTGGCTCAACGCCAGTTCTCGTTGGTGTACCAGCCGATCGTCGAACTCGAACCAGGCACGATCATCGGTTTCGAGACCCTGATCCGGTGGCACCATCCAACTCGCGGTCTCCTTGGACCGGATTCGTTCATTTCGATCGCCGAGGCCAACGGCAGCATCGTCGAAATCGGCAGGTGGGTGTTGGACGAGGCATGCAGAGTGGCAGCCGAGTGGCAGACGCACTACCCGAACCGCAACCTGTCGATCGCGGTGAACGTCTCTGCTCGCCAACTCGCCCGCCACGACATCGTCGACCATGTCCGGCTCGCCCTCCGTCAGAGCGGGCTCACGCCGGCGTCACTCGTCCTGGAACTGACAGAGACCGCCCTCGTCCAGGATGCGGGTATCGCAGCCCTGCGTCTCCACGAACTGCGCGCCCTCGGCGTGAAGATCGCGGTCGACGACTTCGGCACCGGCTACTCGTCATTGAGCTATCTCCGACAGTTCCCGGTCGACATCCTCAAGATCGATCGGTCGTTCATCAACACGATCACCGAGCGCGAACAGGTGCCGGCGATCGTCCGCGGCTTGCTCGATCTGGGCCGGACACTCAACCTGCAGACCGTCGCCGAAGGAATCGAAGTCGCGCTGCAGCGCGACGCGCTGTGCGATCAACACTGCCAGTTCGGACAAGGATTTCTGTTTGCGCGTCCGATGCCAGTCGCCGAGGCCACAGAGCTACTGGCGAACAGCTTCCCCGCCGATGCCATCTCAGGCTCGCCGCGAAGCGGTGGCCGCACCGGCATCCTCAGCATCAACTGATCAGCGTCGGGAATCGACCGCCGAGATCGGCTCAGCGGACGGGGCTTCGTCGGGTCGATCGCCGGCGAAATACTCGGTGTGCACCTCGGCCACGGGCGTGAAGTAGGCGCGCACGGAACGGACGAGCCCGTCAGCGCCGACCCTCCAGACCTCGATGCTGTCGATTTCGACTGGACAGCCGTGCAACATGCCTTCGTTGCGCATCACCACGGCTGCCTCGTCGGCGCAGACGATGATCTGGGTCGGGACCAGGTGCCACGTGCGTCCGGCGGTCAACGACGACTCCCACGACGCACGCACGGCCTCTGCTCCGTGCTTGGTCGGTGAGCCGACCGGATCGTCGAACGTGACGTCAGCAGCGAAGAGAGCTGCCCAATCGGTCTGCCGACGTTCGTTCCAGAATTGACAGTGACGTTCGACAGCGAGACGCACCTGTTCGACAGTCGGAGTCACTCTGCGTCAGCCATTCCCAGCGCGTCGGGGGCCGCCGTGAAGATTCCGCCCGCCGCCAACCACGACCTGATCACGCGCTCGCCTTCGGCCGGGTTGTACATATCGTCCTGGCGCGAGAACTCGCCGTTGCCCGCATATTCCAGAATCGTCACACAACCGAAACGGTAGACGGCGTCGCCGCCAGCGGGGTCCGGCATCACCTGCCACGGGTAGTACGCCACGCGATTGCCGTCGATGATCACCCACTCCACCGGGAACTTCATCATCGACACAGGCGCCATCAGCTCGATGATCTTGGACCTGATGGCTTCGCGTCCTGCGATCACTCCGTAGTTGCATTCGTGCCACTCACAATCGACGCTGTGCAGATCGGCCCACGAACTCCAGTCTCCCGCCTCACCTGCTGCGATGAACGCCGTGTACGCCGCCTCGACTTCTTCACGCGGAAAAATGTCTTCGCTCATCTGCAGTCCCCCCTGGACGTCGCATGGATGAACGACCGTCGACGCCGACCGTAGCTGATCGGCTATCCTCGACGATCTGCCCTCCGTAGCTCAGCTGGATAGAGCGCCGGGTTTCTACCCCGTTGGTCGGGAGTTCGAATCTCTCCGGGGGGACCCTCCAGCGCAGCAGTGTCTTCGCCTATCTCGCGCACCCCTTCGTCAGGATGTCGAACAGCTACTCGAACAATAGGGATCGTCGATGAAAGTTCTCGTTGCAACACACATCACCCAGGGCGTCGATCACGGCGATTACTGCGGAACGCTCGACGGCGAGCTGGTGACACCGATCGTCGAAGTCGAGTGCAGCGACGGGGACGAACGCGGATGCTCCCGAGGTTTTCCCGGCCTGGCGAGTTCATTCGCGACGACCACCGCGATGGTCGCTGAACTGCCCCACATCGGCGAGAACGAACTGATGATGGCCCTTGTCGACTCGCTCACGCGAGGCGGTTGGATGGACGACCTCCCCGTCACCGCACAGGAGGCGATGATCGAGGATCATCTGGGCGAGATCATCGACGTCTGCAGGCGCTATCCGGTGGGCACCATCGTCTGCCGATCCGGTGACAACGTCTACGCCCGCGCCC
>JAYTOM010000173.1:0-14888 GCA_043747765.1 Actinomycetota bacterium | reverse complement strand
GATCCGTTCCCGTTCGCCAATGTCGCTGCGTTCGGCGAGATCCTCTCTCTCGAGCGGGCCGATCGAGGGGCGCTGTATCTCGATCCGTCCTGGCGACAGCGAGCCGATCCGCAGCTGCGTGCTGCGTGGGGCGACATCATCGACCACACCAGGGTCGCAGAGTCGACCGCTCATCCGGAGTTGCAGTACGGAACGACGTTGGCCGAACTCGCGGCCGAGCGGGGTGGCACGTCGCTCGACGTGATGGTTGCGATCGCCGCCGCCGACGGTTTCGACACCCGGTTCCTCGTTGCGATGACGAACGACGACGAGGACGCTGTCGGGCGTCTCCTCGGCAACGATCAACTGCTGCTCGGCCTGTCGGATGCGGGAGCGCACACCAGCCAGCTCTGCGACGCGAACTTTGCCACGCACCTGCTCGGGCACTGGAGTCGGGACAAGGGCGTTTTGACGCTGGAGAAAGCCGTGTGGCGGCTCACCGGGCACCCGGCGATGGTCTACGGGATGACTGATCGCGGGATCATCGCCGAGGGTGCCGTTGCCGACCTCGTCGCCTTCGATCAGTCCACCGTCGGTACGTCGCTCCCCCGACGTGTGTACGACTTCCCGGGCGGCGCCGATCGGCTGATCGCACACAGCATCGGCATCCGCCACGTGTGGGTCGGCGGTGTGCCGATCCGGTCCGACGGCAATGATCTCGGCGCGACGGGCACGGGGCGCCTGCTGCGCAACGGCGTCAGCTGAACCATCACAATCGAGCAGGGGGAATCATGAACAGCACCGAGCAGACGATCGAACGACTGACGAAGCAGGGACACCTCATGGGTGACGAGTGGACGGCATCGGATTCGGGTGGCCACTATTCGCATCACGATCCGAACACCGGTCGATTGCAGGCCGAGGTCGCGCTCGGGGGTGCTGCTGAGATCACCAGCGCAGTCGACGCCGCCACTGCGGCTGGCCCGGCATGGCGGGCGATGCCACTGGAGGAACGCGCCGCGATCCTGTTCCGTCTGGCCGATCTGCTCGTCGCCAATGACCCGGAATCTGCGTTGCTCAACGCCCGCGACAACGGCACACCGATCAGCACGATGCGTCCCGGGCTGTACGCCGCGTCATGGGTTCGCTACTACGCAGGTTGGGTCGACAAGGTCGACGGTCACGTGGTTCCGGTGTCGAACGGACTCGACTATGTCCTCCCCGAACCGTACGGTGTGATCGGCGCGATCGTGCCATGGAACGGCCCGATGATGGGCATGGGCCAGAAGGTCGCCCCTGCATTGGCCGCCGGCAACACCGTTGTCGCCAAGCCACCGGAGATCGCTCCTTTCGGCGCACTGCGATTCGCCGAACTGGCGCTCGAGGCGGGGCTGCCCCCCGGCGTGTTGAACGTCGTAACCGGGGGTGCCGAGGCCGGGCAAGCGCTCGTGCGCGACCGACGTGTCGGCAAGGTGTCGTTCACGGGTGGTCATGTCACGGCCCGTGCCGTGATGATTGCCGCGGCCGAGACCCTGAAGCCGCTCGCTCTCGAACTCGGCGGAAAGTCGGCGAACATCGTGTTTCCTGATGCCGACCTCGACACGGCTGCGATGCTTGCGGTGTTGTTCGGCGTCGGCGTGTTGTCCGGTCAGGGCTGCGCCCTTCCGACGCGTCTCTACGTGCACGACGACGTGTACGACGACGTGGTCGAACGACTGATCGCGCAGACGGCTGCGATGGCCGTCGGCGATCCGTCCGACCCGGCCTCGTTCATGGGACCCGTCGTCACCGAGGTGTCGTGCAAGCGGATCCTCGGCGTGATCGCCCGCGCCGAGTCAGAAGGCTCAGGTCGGTTGCTGACCGGAGGAACTCGGATGGGCGGCTCGCTCACCGACGGGTACTACGTGGCTCCGACCATCTTCGGTGACGTGGTCCACGGCAGCGACCTGGCCACCAACGAAGTCTTCGGGCCCGTCCTCTCGGTGCTGCGTTTCACGGATGAGGACGAAGTGGTGGCCAAGGCGAACGACAGCGCGTTCGGACTCGGCGCATACCTGCACACCAGCGATATCAGCCGCGCCCACCGTGTGGCTGGCAAGCTCGAAGCGGGGATGGTGATCATCAACGGCTTACCGGGAATGTCGCCTGGTGCACCGTTCGGCGGATATAAACAGAGCGGCTTCGGTCGCGAGGGCGGCCGCTGGGGGATCGAGGAGTTCCTGCAGCAGAAGAACGTCTTCATCGCAGGCACGTCATGAACGCCCGTGGCATCTTCGGCAAGGTTGCGTTGGTCACGGGCGCCGGTTCCGGGATCGGGCGCGCCAGTGCGTGCACCCTTGCGGCGCAGGGAGCGACGGTCGTCGTGGCCGACATCAACATCGACGGTGCCGACGAGACGGTGGCCCTGATCGAAGCCGACGGAGGAGCAGCGACTGCGTGCTTGGCCGACGTGAGCGACGAAGCATCGGTGGCAGCCATGGTCGCGACTGCGGTGGGTACTTACGGATCGTTGCACCTGCTGCACAACAACGCTGCCGACGTGATCATCATCCAACGCGACACCGACGTCATATCGATGGAGACCGAGGTCTGGGACCGAACGATGCAGGTGAATGTCCGTGGTCCGATGCTCGGCTGCAAACACGCTCTGCCGCACATGATTGCTGCGGGTGGCGGGGCGATCGTCTGCACGTCGTCCACGTCGGGACAGTTCGGTGATCTCTCTCGTGTGGCCTACGGCGTGTCCAAGGCAGGCATCGATTCGTTGGTGCGATACGTCGCCACGCTGTACGGCAAGCAGAACATCCGCTGCAACGCGGTGGCTCCCGGAGTCGTCAAAACCCCGTCGCTCACGGCGAACGTGCCCGCCGACCAGATCGCTCTGTTCCAGCGCAACCATGTCACCCCTGGGATGGGCGAGCCGCAGCACATCGCCGATGTGGTGGCCTTCTTGCTGAGCGACTCCGCTGCGTACATCACCGGTCAGGTCGTCAACGTCGACGGCGGACTGACGATGCACACGCCGCTCTACGCAGAGTTCGTGTGATGAGCGAACTCGGTTTCAACCCGTTCGATCCGTCCGAGACGCAGCACATGTGGGAGCTGATGACTCGGCTCCGACGCGAGCAGCCCGTCAGCCGGCCGATGGACGGGTTCGTGTACGTGGCCGATCACGCCGACGTCAAGGCGACCTTCAGGGATGCCAAGACCTTCTCGTCCGCCGAGGGTTTCCGGTCTCCCGGTGTGGTTGTGGCCGAAGAGGAGAGCTTTCTCGGCGAGATCGATCCGCCGCTGCACACCGACGTGCGACGGTTCGTGCTGCGGGCGTTCACCCCGGCAGCCGCCGCAGCGAGCGAGGAATGGACCCGGCAGGCCGTGCGCACGATGATCGAGACGATCATTCGGGCCGGAGGCGGCGATCTGATGGCCGGTTTGTGTACGCCACTGCCAGGTGCCGCAGCGGCACACGGATTGGGGCTGCCAGACGAGACCCATCGTCAATTGACGAACTGGACCACTGAGTTGCTGCACAGTACCTGGCCGGCGACCAACGAGACCGAGAACGGCGTCGGCATCGCCGGCGCATTTCCGGAGTTCGCGGCGATCCTCGACGAAGCGATCGCCGATCGTCGAGCGGCTGGCGCCGATGCCTCGGACGATCTGCTGAGCCGGATGATTTGCGCCGAGAACAACGGGGTCCGACTGTCGGATGTCCACGTACGCACGTTGGCTGTCAACTCGATCGCCGGTTCGCTGAGCACCACCTATCTGCTCGGCAACCTGCTGCACCGCTTCGTCGCCGATCCGCAGGGTTTCACCGAAGTCCTGCGCCGGCGACCGGAACTGATCCCGATGGCTGTCGAGGAGTCGCTGCGTTTCGAGCCTCCGGTGCTGTTCCTGTTCAGGACTGCGATGACCGAGACGGCCATCGCCGGCTGTGCGGTGCATCGTGGCGAGCGGGTGCTCGTCGGCATCGCCTCGGCCAACCGAGACGAGCATGTCTACGAACATGCCGACGAGTTCCGGCTCGACCGCGCTCGGCTTCCGGATGACCATCTTTCGTTCGGCGCCGGCCCGCATCTGTGCCTCGGCAACCATCTCACCCGGCTGATCGGGCGGGTTGTTCTGGAGGAGATGCTGGCCGTGTTCGGCGCCGGTTCGCTCGCCTTTGCAGAGGGTTACGAAAGATGTTTGGTGCCGATGTTCTTGGAGTATGGTCCCGAAACGCTGGACGTAGAGATCGTCCCGCCGTCGTGAGGGGTATCGAGGTGATGGCACGTGTCGGCACGACGTGACGAGATCGTCGCAATTGCGAAAAAGCTGTTCGCCGAACAGGGTTACGTCAGTACATCGATGCGCGACATCGCCGATGCAACCGGGTTGCTGCCGGGCAGTCTGTACACACACTTCAAGTCGAAAGCGCAGCTCGTCGAGGAGATTGTCGCGGTCTTCTACCGTGACCTGATCGCTGCTCAGCAGGAGGCCAGCTCCGACACGGGCACCGGCGCTGACCGTTTCCGGCTGATGCTTCGCGCGACGTATCGGGTCTGCGAGGCGTATCCGGAGGAACTGACGATCCTGCACTACGACTGGAAGGAGTTGTCGGCCCTCGACGAGATCGCCGAGGTCCGCGAGATCAGCGTGCGCACCCTGGTCACGTGGCGAAAGGTGATCAAGGATGGCATCGCCGACGGCACACTGCGCTCGGAGATGAGTCCTGAACTGGTCAGCCGAATTGCGACGGGGGCAATCCATGCGATGCTCGACCCGGTTCGATATCGAGATCAGCCGGCGAACCGCAAGAGCGACCCGGTGCAGCAGCTTGAGGACATGTTGCTCGATGGAATACTTGCGCCGCAGGCCAAGAGCCGACCGACCGCCAAGGCCGCACGGCACACGAAGAGTTGATCGCCACGCGTTCGCCACAGCGGTTGCTCTGGCGGCTAACAACCGTTAGTTTTCAGTGCGCACTCGTCGAGGACGCAAGGGGGAGTTCGACATGCCGCAGTACGATTTTGACGGCAAGGTAGTGGCCATCACGGGAGCCGCAGGTGGCATCGGTCGCGCAACGGCGGTCAAATTCGCAGCCGCGGGAGCCAGCGTCGTCGTCGCTGACATCGACCTCGCCGGCGCCAATGAGACAGTCGACCTGATCGTCGTAGCCGGCGGCCGGGCCACTGCGACGCTCACGGACGTGTCCGATTCGTCGTCGGTGCGCGCCATGGTTGCCACAGCGGTCAATACCTATGGTGGGTTGGACATCGCCCACAACAACGCCGGCATCGTCGGTGCTGGTGCGAACATCGCCGACATGCCGGATGAAACCTGGGAGCGCGGTATCGCTGTGATGCTGACGGGAGTTTTCTACGGCATCAAGCACGAGGTCCCCGCGATGCTCGCGCGTGGCGGTGGGGCCATCATCAACACCTCGTCCGGTGCAGGGTTGATCGGGTTCCCCGGAATGGCGAACTACGTCGCGGCGAAGCACGGTGTGATCGGCCTGACCAAAACTGCAGCGCTCGAGTACATCACACAGGGAATCCGGATCAATGCGATCTGCCCTGGCACTGCGCGCTCGCGCATGGTGGATGAATGGATCAACGGGAGCGCAGAGGCCGAGGCCCAAGTGGCAGCTTTGCACCCGATCGGGCGCATCGCCGACGCGAGCGAGATCGCCGAAGCCGTGCTCTGGCTGGCGTCGCCCGCTGCGTCGTTCGTCGTCGGCGTCGCAATGCCGATCGACGGTGGGTACACGCTTCCGTGAGGTCGGTCCTGATGGTTGCTTCTCCGGTCGATGCACTGGTCGCGATGGTCAGCGCGCTTGGTGCCACACACGTGTCGGTCCCGATGTGCCCGGTGGCGTTCGACGCGCAGAACGGCGCCGAAGTCGCATGGGACCACGCCGCCGAGCTCCAGCGTTGGCGGGCCGAGATGTCGGACGGAGCGAAGGTCGATGCCGTCGTCGTTGCGGTGTGGCCGCATGTACTCGCCCCGAGTCCACTCCTGGGGATGTCCACATCGGAGTTCGCCCGGCGAACGGAGTGGCCCTTCGCAGGATGGATCGCTGCACTCGGTGTGGCCGTGAACCGCTGCGCCGACGGCGGCTCCATCGTTGCCGTCGTCGAGCGTCCGTCTCCGATCGACTCCGCCGGATGGGCACCCGAGAGCGGGATAGCGGATGCTGTCGAGGCGCTGATCCGTTCGTTGGCCCGTTCCGAGGGACACCGCGACGTGCATGCCAATGCCGTCACGACCCCCAGCCGGCTTGCGCCGTCGCATCCAATCGCGCCGTTCTCGCCGCTCGCCGGCTTTCCCGGCCGGATCGATGTCGAAGTCACCCGTGCGGTCGAGATGATGATCGGGCCCGGTACCGCCGGCATCACGGGCACGGTTGTCCACGCCGACTGCGGCAGGAGCTGGCGATGAGCGTGCACGACGCACGCGACCCGAAGGTCGTTCTGATCACCGGCGCGAGTGGTGGCGTCGGCCGAGGTATCGCCCATGCGTGCGCCGCCGCCGGTTGGACGGTGTGGATCGCAGCGCGCCGGCAGGTCGAGAGTCAGGCTGTCGCGGGCGAAGTGGATGTACTCGGCGGGCACGGTCATTTCGTCCAGTGCGATGCCGCCGATGCCGCATCGCTCGAGCGGGTCGTCGCACGCATCGAGTCGACATCCGGTCGTCTTGACGGAGTGGTTCTCAATGCCACCAGTGGGCTCTCCCCGAAGCCCGTCGTGCTCGCAGACGTACCGGTCACCGAACTCGAAGAGCACGTCGCCGTCTCATTGCGCGGTCTGCACCTTCTGGCCAACACGACGTACGGTCTGCTCCGCGCGTCCGAAGGGTCGTTCGTGGTGTTGACCTCTGAGGCCGGCTTCGAGGGCAAGGCCAAGCTGAGCGTCTATGCGGCGATCAAGGCTGCCCAGCGCGGCATGGTACGCAGCTTGGCGCGTGAGTGGGGACCGGAGGGAATCCGGGTCAACTGCGTGGCGCCGCTGGCGGGAACGCCGGCAATGGATCGTGCCTTCGAGATGGACCCGGAAATGGCGGCTCGTGTGCTCGGTCGGAACCCGCTCGGCCGGATGGGTGATCCGGCCTCGGACGTCGGTCCGATCGTGCGATTCCTGCTGTCTGACGACGCCCGCTATCTGACGGGCAACACGCTGATGGCTGATGGCGGCAGCTGCCCCATTGCCTGAAAACAAACAAACAACCATTTGTATTCGGCACGGGACACTGCTTACAATCAGACCTGTGTGGAAGGGCCCGCTGGCCCGCCGCGCGGAGTTACGACTGGTGACCAAGGGGGAGTACATGTTCAGATCCGAGAAGAGCCATCGCGGCCATGGAGTCAGAGGTGCGGCACTCGCCGCAGCGTTGGCGATGATTGCTGTCAGTTGTGGGAGCGACAGCAAGTCGTCGAGTAGCACCGCTGCGCCGACCACGAGCGCCGCCGTGACGACCACGGCAGCAGGAGCGACAGCGACCACCGGCGCAGCGACAGCGACCACCGGGGCAGCCACGGCCTCGACCGTCACGCCCGGCACCGGTAGCGCCGGCGGAAAGGTCCGCGGCGTCACCGACAAGGAGGTCACCATCGGTGGTCTCTCCGCGATCACGTCGGCGGGTGGCGGCTACACCGGTGCAGACGTGGGTGCCAAGGCCCGCTTCGCCCGGGTCAACGCCGAGGGCGGCATCAATGGGCGGATGATCAACTACATCGGTGTCAAGGACGACGGCGAGGATTCGACCAAGAACCTCGACCTCGCCCGTCAGCTGGTTCAGAAGGACGACGTGTTCGCGCTCGCGCCCGTCGTCGGCCAGGGTCTCCTTCCGGCGTCATCGGACTTCCTCGAGACCAACAAGGTGCCCTTCGTCGGGTGGGGTTTCATGCCCGGCTTCTGCGGCACGAAGTTCGGATTCGGCTTCAACGGCTGCATCACGCCGCCTGCCGGCAACATCGTCAACACCTCGTTGGCCGGCACCCTTGTGCAGGCCTTGAAGCTCGGCGCCGGTGATACCGTCGCTGTACAGGGCTACGACGCAGAAGGCGGCAAGCTCGGGGCTGACATCGTGGCCGCCGGTTTCGAGAAGGCCGGTGTCAAGGTGGTCTACAAGGACACTTCGATGCCGACCAGTGACGCAACGGACTTCACACCGTTCGTGCAGAAGATCATGGAGTCCAACGGTGGCAAGCCACCAACGGCGGTTGCGATGGTCTCGCTGTTCAACAACACGGTCGGCCTGACCGGGTCGCTGACGGCCGCCGGGTTCACGGGCGCCACGATGAACTACCTCACATACGTGCCAGGGTTGCTGGCCAGTTCGGCGCAGGTTGCTGCGGCGATCAACGGAACATATGTGAACACGCAGTGGTTGCCGCAGGAGTTCGGGGGCTCCGCGATCACCCAGATCCAGGCCGACCTGAAGACCATCGGCGCCGACACCACGGTCGGCTTCGGTACCTCCATCGGCTACTGGTCGGCCGACGTCCTCGTCCAGATGCTGCAGGCTGTCGGTCCGGATCTGACGCCCGAGAACTTCGACAAGGTGATCAACGGTGGCTGGACCTACAAGCCCGTCGGCACGCCGTTCGGAATCGGTCCGGTCTCGTATCCGCAGGATCACGATCAGCCGACTCCGTGCGCGGCGCTCGTCCAGGTCAAGGGCACCGAGTACAAGCCCGTCCTCCCGATGACCTGTTACGACATCCTCAAGAAGTAGCGGTTCGGCAAGGAACAGATTCCAAGCGAGAAGAGGGAAGGTCGGAGAGTCCATTGGACAAGTTCATCGCGCTGGTCGTGAGTGGCGGAGTGTCCGGAGCGATCTATTCGTTGCTCGCTTCGGGCCTGGTGCTCACGTATGCGACCTCGGGTGTGTTCAACTTCGCCCACGGTGCGATCGCGTTCTCGACGGCCTTCCTCTTCTACGAATTGAACACCGGCCTGGGGTGGCCGGTGTGGCTGGCGGCAGTCGTGTCGATCATGGTGTTCGCACCACTGCTCGGCGTGCTGATGGACCGGGTGATCTTCCGCTCGTTGCGCTCGGCCGAACCGGCGACCAAGATCGTTGCGACGGTCGGGCTTCTCGTGGCCATCCCCGCTGTCACCCTGTTCATGACCGAGACGATGATCAACACGTTCCATTGGAAGATCCCTGGGCCGGACAACATCTTCTCGCCGCCCGGACTCGGCCCGGTCCCGAAGAAGAATTGGAACCCGGTCGGCAATGTCCGTATCGACTCGAACCAGGTGATCATCCTTGGTGCTGCGGTCATCGCAGCACTGGTGTTGTGGATCGTCGTTCGCCGGACACGCATCGGTCTGCAGATGCGAGCGTCTGTCGAACGCCCTGATCTCGCTGAAGCACGCGGTATCGACACCAACCGGACGTCGGCGGTGTCGTGGGCCCTCAGTTTCATGCTGGCCGGTCTGGCCGGCGTCGTCGGCGCACCGCTGTTCAGCCTGACCCCAGCCAACTACACCCTGATCCTTTTCCTCGCCGCAACGGCAGCGGTGATCGGCCGCCTTCGCTCGATCCCGTTGGCGTTCCTCGGCGGCGTCATCCTCGGCTTGGCCCAGTCGTTGTTCGCGGGGTACGCCACCTTCGCCGAGAACATCACGGGCTTTTCCACTTCGGTGCCCTTCATCGTGCTGCTGATCGGCCTGCTCGTCCTCGGGCGCGAGCGAGCACGAATCGCCGGGCAGGTGGCAGAGGTGGCGGCGATCCCCGATTTCCACGCTGACCTGTCACGACTGCGCCGGATGTTGCCGTGGGTCATCGCGATCGCCGCGTTCAGCGTCTACTTGTTCGCCGTCGCCGACGTGTTCTGGCGAGGCCTGCTCGTCAAAGGCCTCGCCTACTCGCTGATCTTCCTTTCGTTCGTGGTCGTCACCGGCATTGGCGGCATGGTCAGCCTGGCCCAAGCAACGTTCGTGACCATGGCGTCGTTGACGACGGGAGTGCTCGTGTCCCATGGTTGGCCGCTGCTCGCTGCTGCCAGTGCCGGAATCATCGCCGCTGCCGTGGCCGGCCTGATCGTCGCGTTGCCGTCAGTGCGGTTGGGCGGGCTTGCCTTGGCTCTCGCATCACTCGCGTTGGCGCTGTTGGGTGAGAAGGTCCTGTTCGCGTGGAAGGCGTTCGCCAACAGCAACTACGGCTGGAAGCTGACAGCGCCGAAGATGGGCCCGTTCGACCTGCACGATCAGCGCACCCTCGGCGTGGTGTTGATGGTGGTTGTCGGGCTTGTGGTGCTCGTCATTCGCAACCTGTTGCGGTCGGCTTCGGGTCGTCAGATCGCAGCCGTCCGCACAGCACCCCCGGCCGCCTCGGCGATCGGTCTGTCGCTGGTGCGCTGCAAACTCTGGATTTTCGCTCTGTCGGCCGGCATCGCCGGCCTCGGCGGCGTGATGATCGGCATCTACAACGGGAGTGCGACGAATGCCTCGTTCCCCGCCGGGATTGGTTTGGCCTGGCTGGCCATCGTCGTCCTCTTCGGAATTCGCAAGCCGAGCGGCGCAGTGCTGGCCGGCATCGTGTTCTCGATCAGCCCGCAGGTGATCGGCTGGTTCACCAGCTCGACGCGCATCGCCGATATTCTCTTCGGTCTCGGCGCCGTGCAGTTGGCGAAAACGCCGGATGGCGTCATGTCGAACTTCTCGCAAAAGGGCTTCGAACGTCGCGCCAAGGCACGCCTCAAACGCGCAACGGTTGCCGACGTGTGCATGGCAATGCCACTGCCGCCCGCGACGCAACCTGATTCGCAGGATGTCGTCGACCGTTCCCCCGTGGTCGTCGGAGCCGACCGCCACGACACGGTCCTCGAACTGAGCGGGGTGGTCGGTGGCTACGGGCCGGTCGAGGTGCTACGCGGCATCGACGTTCGAATCGCTCCCGGCACGATCACCGTCCTCCTCGGTTCGAACGGTGCCGGTAAGTCGACGCTGTGCCAGCTCGCTGCCGGCGGACTGCGTTCGACGGCCGGCAGCATTCGCATCGACGGCAAGGATGTCACCGGTTCTCTCGGATGCCGGCGGGCCCGTCATGGCGTCGCGTACGCACCGGAGTCGCGAGGCGTCTTCCCCGGTCTCAGCGTGGAGGAGAACCTGGCGCTCGTCTTGCCCAAGTCCGCCGATAGGCAGGTCGTGTACGACCGCTTCCCGGTGCTCGGCGAGCGGCGTTCGTTGTCGGCCGGCAGCCTGTCCGGCGGAGAACAGCAAATGCTCGCTCTCGCTCCACTGGTCGTGCACCCGCCGAAGATCCTGATCGCCGACGAGCCGAGTCTCGGCCTCGCGCCACGCATCGTGGAACAGGTGATGGCACTGTTGGTCGAGATGCGTGAGTGCGGCACGGCGGTTCTCGTGGTCGAGGAGAAAGCCACGCATGTGCTCCCCGTCGCCGATCAAGTCGCGTTTCTCGAACTCGGTCGAGTCACCTGGAGCGGGGCGCCGGGCGACGTTGACACCGATGCCCTTGCCGCGAGCTATCTGCAGGTCGGTCCGGCATGAACACGGTCGTTGTTCCCATCGCCGCGCCCGTCGTCGAGGGCCGCGGGCTGACCGTGCGCTACGGCGGAGTCCACGCAGTCAGCAACCTCGACTTCCGCCTCGCCGCCGGGGAGTTCTGTGGTGTCATCGGTCCGAATGGTGCCGGCAAGACCACGCTGTTCGATGTAGTCAGCGGCCATCGTGCAGCGTCGGACGGGCGACTCGACTTCGATGGCCGTGACATCACCTCCACCAAGGCGGCGTGGCGGGCCCGTCATGGTCTTCGCCGCACCTTCCAGCGTCAGCAGATCTTCGGTTCGCTGACCGTCGAGCAGAACGTGCTTGTCGCCCAGGACTGGCGAGGCGGCGAGGGTGGATTCCTGTACGACCTGATCGGGTCACCCGGCCGTTCGGCTGTGCGGGAGCAACGTCAACTCAGGGCAACGGTAGTCCTCGAGCAGTGTGGACTCATCGCCGACCGCGACCGCCGTGCCGGAACGTTGCCGATCGGTGCAGCACGCATGGTCGAATTGGCACGGGCGGTAGTCGACACACCCCGTGTGCTCCTGCTCGACGAGCCCACATCAGGTCTCGGGCGCGCTGACACAGCTCTGCTCGCCGAGGTCGTACAGAGCGTGCGGTCCGGTACCGGTTGCGCCGTTCTGTTGATCGAGCACGACGTTCGGTTCGTGATGGACAACAGTGACCGTGTCGTGGTCATGCATCTCGGCAAGAAGCTGGCCGAAGGAACTCCTGCAGAAGTGCAAGCCAACGCCGAGGTGTTGCAGGCGTATCTCGGCTGACGAAATGGGAGTGACATGGGGAAGTTCGACGACAAGGTCGTGGTCATCACCGGGGGCGCGCGAGGGCAGGGACGCAGTCATGCGCGCGCTCTCGCTGCCGAGGGAGCACGCATCGCGATTTGGGATCTTGCCAACGGTCAGAACACTCGGCCGCCCTACCGAATGGCGTCCGCCGACGACATGGCCGAAACGGTCCGCCTGGTCGAACAGGTCGGTGGCAAAGTGCTGCCCGTTGCCCTCGATCTGCGTGACGGTGACAGCGTGCAAGCGGCTGTCGCGAAGACGGTCGAGACATTCGGCGGGATCGACTACCTCGTTGCTCAGCAGGGCGCGATGCCCTTGACGACCGAGACGTGGAACACCACCGAGGAGCACTGGAACGACATCATCGCGGTCAACCTGACCGCCTCGTTCCTAGCCTGCAAGTACGTGATTCCGGAGATCATCAAGCGCGGTCCCGGCGGCGCGATCGTTCTGACGTCCTCGACGGCTGGGCTGACGACGTTCCCGTGGCTGACGTGCTACGGGGCTGCCAAGCACGGAATACTCGGCCTCGGCAAGGGGCTTGCCAACGAGCTTGGGCCCTATGGCATTCGCGTCAACATGGTCTGCCCCGGTGCGGTCGACACGCCCATGGTCGACTCCTTCGCCGAGTCCAACGGTCTCCGCAAAGAAGACATGTGGAAGCAGTTCGACGGTGCCGATCTGCTGAACGGCGGGCTCGTCAAGGCCGAGGAATCGACGACGCCGGCGATCGTGTACCTGTTGAGCAAGGATGCTCGGTGGGTGACGGGGCACACGCTGGTCGTCGATGCCGGCGCATCGATCAAGCCGAACGCCGGCAACGTCGCCAACTGATCAGAATGTGATCGGCGCGTGGGCCACCCCACGCGTCGGCACGAGCTGGTTGTAGTCGACCGAGTCCTCGTCCACGGCCCAGTCGCCGGCCTGCTCGCACAGCACCTGCAGAGAGATCTTGATCTCCAAGCGGGCGACGGCGTTGCCGAGGCAGTAGTGGATGCCGTGGCCGAACGCCCAGTGCGCCTTGAGATTGGGACGGTCGAGGTCGAGCTGCTCGGGGTTGGGGTATACGTTCTCGTCGTGGTTGGCCGAGCCGTACAACAGCAACACCTGATCACCCTTCGGGATGGTCTCACCGTGCAGCTCGACGTCGCGAGTGGTTGAGCGGGTCAACCCCTGTACCGGTGATACGAAGCGAAGCAGTTCCTCGACGCCTCGGTTCCACAGGTCCGGATGGGCCGTCAGCTGATGACGATGCTCCGGGTGCCGGGCAAGTGTCATCACGCCATGGGTGATCATGTTCATCGTCGTGTTCTGCGCAGCGTCGTGGAGGAGCGAGCAGAACCCACCGATCTCCTCGTTGGACAATGCGGCGCCGTCGACATCTGCGTGGATGATCTGCGAGATGAGATCGGGTCCCGGCTTCTGGCGGCGCTCGGCCACCAGCCCCGTCCAGTACTCGCCCATTTCGCCGTAGGCGATCAGCGCTTCCGGACTGGTGAAATCGGCGCCAGCCATCGTCACAAGGTTCCAATCGAGGAAGCGCTGACGCTCTGCCAAGGGGAGGTCCATCAACGAACACATCGTCACGGTTGGGATCATGTGTGCGAAGTCGGTCGCTGCGTCGAAGCCGCCGTTGTTCTGGAACTCTGTGATCAGTCCGTGTGTGTATTGGCGGATGTGCGGCTCGAGCCCGGCAATTCGTGTCGGCGTGAGCACCCGCGCAAGGACGCTGCGCAGCTCGTCGTGGCGTGGCGGGTCCATGTTGAAGATGTTCGGCGGAATCAGGCTCGTGTCGGTGTCGACCAATGTGCCCAGTGCCGACGAGAACGTCTGCCAATCTGCCAAGGCCGCGTTGATGTCATCGGCTCGGCTGAGCATCCAGTAGTGGGGCCAGATCCGATGGTTCTCGATCTCGCGCCGATACACGGGATGCTCTGCGCGCATCTGGGCGTAGTACGGAAATGGGTTGCTGAAGTACGCAGCATCGAACGGGTCGAATTCGAACATTCTGAAATGTTGCCACGGGCACAGCCGAGAGGCAAATGGTCGTTTGTTTGTTCTGCGGTCAGACGTTGCGCTGCAGGTCGATCACAGGGATGATCCGCGTCGTGCTCTCTTCGTAGCCCTTGAAGCCTGGCATCACTGCGACCATCGCTGCGAAGAGGCGGTTGCGCTCCTCACCGGTGACCTCGACGGCCGTTGCTTCGTATGTGTCCGTACCGACCTCGATGTTGACGGTCGGGTGCGCAATCAGGTTGTGGTACCAATCCGGGTTGGTCGGCGCGCCGGCCTTCGACGCGAAGATGATGACCTGGTCGCCGTGCGGCAGGTACACGAGGGGTGTCGTGCGCGGCTGGCCGCTCTTCGCGCCGGTGGTCGTCAGCAAAACCATTGCGGCGCCTTCGAATGGGCCGGCGACCCTTCCTGCGTTGGCGCGGAACTCTTCGATGACCTGGGTGTTGAAATCGCTCATACGCGTCAGCTTAGGGGTCGTGAGCGAGCCGGAGAGGGCGACGCGAGCACCGATGCCCAGTCCAATTCCTTGCCCTCGTGCAGCGTCCGCTCGCCGCCGCGAACGCCGAACAGATGCTTGTTCAGA
>JAYTOM010000172.1:0-4468 GCA_043747765.1 Actinomycetota bacterium | reverse complement strand
GTCTCCGCCGGTCTCTAAAAGCGAAGGGCCGCGTCCGGCGACGCGTTCGAAAGTCTGGATACCCTGAGACTTGCACACAATGCGCGGCGAAGGTAGCGGTCTCCGTGGGGCTCGACCGCTTGCGGTGCCGCGCTGTCGGCCTCGGTGAACAACTTCCCCCGAGGCCCAGCCGACGTGATCCTCACCCACCCACGTTTTCTCCACTGGCTCGGCAGCGTCGGCGAACCACCGCTGGACTGGGACCGGATGACGTTCGGTGCCGACATCGTCGGTTCGACTGCGGTCCCGACGAACCTCGGCGCCGGCACCAACGAGACCCGGCTATTCATGGATCCTCCGAGCCGCTGGGTACCGTGGGATCACCGAGCCGTTGGTCGACAAGTACTCCGCCAACGCCGCAGATAGCGCCACCGTCGTGGTCCTAGCCAGGGGCTTTCTGGTCGCTCGCCGTTTGGTGGTGCGGGTGGTGGTGGCGGCTGGGGTGGTGTCGCTGCTGGTGGCGCCGGTGGTACGGGTGCCGCTGGCGCCCTCTACGGCAGTGGTGGCGGCTCTCTCCACTGTTATTTCGTAATTTGCGCCCGGACTGTCCGTCTTCGTGTTGATCAGCGCTCTATCAAGTGACCTTTATAGTGCTGGCTTGTTTGTCCGTGTATTCGTAGGTAGTCCTCATGGCGAATCCTCCCCACCTTCCCGGATGCTGGTCGTCCAGGAATGGTGGGGGCTTCTTTTTGGGGGCGTACGTGGCGGATCAGCGAGTCGCCGTATTTATCGACTACCAGAACGTGTACAAACGCGCTCGCGAGGCGTTCAACCTAGCCGCCACCGAATATCACGTGGGCGGGCAAATCCGTCCGGCCGGCCTCGGCTGGTCGCTCTACTCTGCAGGCCAGGAACTGACAGCGGTTCATATGTACCGTGGAATGCCTTCACCACGGTACGACCCGAAGGGCCACGCCGCCTCGCAGCGCCAGGTCAGCGCCTGGGGTCACAAAACCCTCTCGTGCATGTCAAGAGCAGGCCTCTCAACTACCGGGACCCGTCAAACCCCAAGGAGAAGGGCGTCGATGTACATCTCGCCGTCGACTTTGTTGCCAAGGCGTTGTCCGGTGAGTTCGACATCGGCGTTATTTGTTCCGACGACACGGACCTTCATCCGGCGTTGGAGGCTGTCAGTCATCTCCCAGCAAACCGAGTCAGGGTCGAGCTATGTGGATGGAAGGGACGCTGTCCGCTCGCCGAGAATCGTGATCGCAGGCGGGCGGACCGTCCCGACGCGGCTGCTCGATTTCAGCGAGTACACGCAAATCCGGGACGCCACTGACTACACGCAGCCCGCCCGACGAAAGCCGCGACCTCCGAAACCACCAGGACACTGAGGGTCAAGCCACCGATCCACACGCACCGCACGACCATGGGCGTGCCATCATTCGGATCTCATCACGCAGTGACAGGTTCCCCCGTAGCCTGGCCGAATGCCTGAGGGTCACACCATCGCGCGAGCGGCGATCGAGCAGAACAAGCTGTTCAAGGGGCAAACGCTGACAGTGACATCGCCTCAGGGTCGGTTCACTGAGGGCGCGGCTCGGATCAACGGCCAGATCTTAAATTGTGTTGAAAGCTATGGGAAGCACCTTTTCTACTGGTGGTCGAACGGCGATGTCGGCCATGTGCACCTCGGGCTGTTCGGCAAGTTCCGCGTTGCCAAGGGGCCCGATTCCCGGCCTCCCGTGGGGATGGTGCGGATGCGGCTTCGCAGCGAACGTGCGACGATCGATCTCGCCGGCCCGACCGACTGCACCGTCGGAACACCAGACGATCGTGCGGCGATTCTGCTCAGACTCGGGCCGGACCCTCTCCGGCGAGACGCCAAGCCGGCTCTCGCGATCGAGCGGATGGCCAGGTCGAAGCAGCCGCTCGGCTCGTTGCTGTTGGATCAGTCTGTCTTGTGCGGCGTCGGCAACGTCTACCGCGCCGAGGCGCTGTTCGTCAACGGCATCCACCCCCGTCGCGCAGGAATCGACACAGACCCGGTCGAGCTGCGCGCGATCTGGGACACGGTTGTCACCATGCTGCGCAAGGGCGTCAAGGACAACCGGATCATCACCGTCGATCGGCGTCAGGTCGAGCTGCCGACGGGGCGACGCCTGCGTCGCGGCGAGGCGACATACGTCTACCACCGCGACCGTTGTCTGCGTTGCGACACACCGGTGCAGGTGGTCGAACTGGCCGGCCGGGCGTGCTACTTCTGTCCCACATGCCAGCCGAGCTGACTGTCCGCTCGGGCGAGCTCGATCTGCGTAGCCTGGCCGAATGAGTGAGCTTTCCATTGCCGAACAGGTCGAAGCCCTACGCGCGTCGTATCGGGCCGGGGTGTTGCGTTCGCTGGAATCACGGCGAACCCAACTGAGGCAGTTGCAGCGACTCCTCGTGGAGCATGAAGAGCCGATCATGGCGGCGATGGCCGTCGATCTCGGCAAGCCGCCGATGGAGGCCTACGCGACCGAGATCGGCTTCGTGCTGGGCGAAATCAAGAACGCACTCAAGAATCTCGAGGTGTGGTGTGCCCCGGTTCGCGTCAAGGTCCAGCTTGCGTTCAAGCCCGGCTCGGCCGAGATCGTGCCCGAGCCACTCGGTACGGTCTTGATCATCGCCCCGTGGAACTATCCCGTGCAGCTGTTGCTCGCTCCTCTCGTTCCGGCATTGGCTGCCGGCAACACCGTGGTGTTGAAGCCGTCCGAAGTCGCGCCGGCAACGGCAGCGGTCATCGCGGAACTGATCCCGCAGTACCTAGACCGGTCCGTCGTCACCGTCGTCACGGGCGGCGTCGACGAAACGACCGAACTGCTGAGGGAGCAGTTCGACCACATCCTGTACACCGGTAACGGCACGGTCGGACGAATCGTGATGGCTGCGGCTGCGCAGCACCTCACCCCCGTCACGCTCGAGCTCGGCGGAAAGAGTCCGGTCATCGTCGCCGCCGATGCCGACATCGAAGTTGCCGCTCGACGAATCGCGTGGGCCAAGTTCATCAACGCGGGGCAGACCTGCGTCGCACCGGACTACGTACTCGTCGACGCAGCAGTCGAGGACAAGCTGATGGGTGCGCTGCTGCGCGCCGTGCACGACTTCTACGGCGATGATCCGAAGTCGTCCGCGGACTACGGCCGGATCATCAACACCCAGCATTGGGAGCGGTTGACAGCATTGCTCGACGACGAGGACGGCTACGAATCCATCATCTGTGGCGGTCACGGCGATTCGACCCAGCGTTTCTTCCCGCCAACGGTCCTTGCCGGCGTCAAGCCCGGCGCGGCCGTGATGCAGGAGGAGATCTTCGGGCCGATCCTGCCGGTGATCGCCGTGGCCGACATCGACGAAGCGATCGGCATCGTCAATGGCCGTGACAAGCCCCTTGCGCTGTACGTGTTCACGACGAGTGACGACGTCGCCGACCGTGTCATTGCGCGCACGTCCGCCGGTGGCGTGTGCGTCAACCATGCCGTCTTGCATGTCGCGATCGGCGAGCTACCGTTCGGCGGCGTGGGCGCAAGCGGCATGGGCGTATATCACGGCAAGTTCGGATTCGATGTGTTCAGCCACGGCAAAGCCGTGCTGCGCAAGCCCAACAAGCCGGATCCGCCGATCATGTACCCGCCATACAAGGGCTGGAAGTTCGCGCTCGTTCGCCGGTTGCTCTGACCGGGGTCGTTGCCGGTCAGCTACTGGGCTGTCCACTGTGGTGCGTCGGGGTCGCCACGCCAATACTGCATCCGTCGCTCCGCTTCGGGTCGATGGACCGGATCGAGCCGGGCCCGCCGTCGTCGCATCAGCGTTGCTGCCAGCAGACGACGCTCGGCAAGAGCATCGGCCATTGCCCGGTCGATCGGTCGGGAGTACCCGGTTGCGAACGCTTCGTAGATACCGGGCGCCCCTCCCCACCGATCGGTCCAGGTCATCAACGGGGCATGATCCCACTCGCGTGGCCCGACGCAGAGCAGGTCCCAGTCGATCAGCACCGGTCCGCACTTCGTGACCAGCACATTGCCCGGATGGACGTCCCCGTGGAGGAGCACCATCTCGCCGTCCCGCGCGCTCTCGTACCACCACCGGCTGCGTGCTTCGACGGAGCCGAGAAGATGTGCGGCATCCGGGTCCTCGTCAGTCTCGACCGACATCGTCGCGAAATCCCACCATGGGAAGTCACCACAGAACGGCAGCGGATGATCGACCGTCGACGGATCGATGTCGTGAACGGAGGCCACCATCTGACCGACGCGCTGCCAGTCGACGGCCGCGTCGGGATCGAAATCGATCCGCTCCCACGCGCTCACGGCCAGCCCGCCGGCGAACTCGAGCCAGTCCCGACGTGCGGGTCGGGCAACGCTGATTCCCGCCGCCAACAGCCGGTCGGCGAACGCCAATGCCGTACCCATCGGTGCCGTCGCGACCCCGACGCGCAGAATCGTGT
>JAYTOM010000171.1:0-3408 GCA_043747765.1 Actinomycetota bacterium | reverse complement strand
GGTGGCCACCGTCCGTGCGTCGAATTCATTCAGCCGAGTCCGGGTCAGTTCGCGCTTGCCTATGAGGAACTGGTTGCACGGGGCTGCACGCAGATTCTCTCGATCCACAGCTCGCCGCGGGTCAGCGACACGTTGAAAGCGGCCAGGCTTGCTGCCCATTCAGCTCCTGTGCCTGTGCGGTTGATCGATTCGCACACGTCTCGGTTCGGTGTCAGTTGCTGTGTCTGGGCCACTGCCGAGGCAATCGCCGGCGGTGCAACGCTGGACGAGGCAACAGCAGTGGCCGAGTCGCTGCAACCGCTTCTCGGCAACGTGTTCGTTCTGGCCGGCCTCGACCTCGTCGGCCATGACGTCGGCCATGACGTCGGTCGCGAAGCGGGACGCGCGGACCCCCAAGGACGTCGCTTCGATGAATCGTCGGTTCTGCACGGCTGTGCGCGCCATCGCAAGGTGATGACCCTGGTGGACGGACAGTTTCAGACCGTGCGCGAGGTCGGCAACCTCGTCGACGCGGTCAACGCAATGGCCGGTTACATCCGCTGCCGCAGCGAACACGTCGGCGGACGGGGCCTCAACGTGGCAATCGGATCAGCGCATCAGGCGATGCGAGCGGTGGCCGAGGCGCTGGCCACCGCTGTCGGCAGTTGTCCGCACGTCAACGAGGTCGTGCAGTTCCGGGTCGGGCCGAGCGTCGGCATCGAGACCGGGCCAGGCACGGTCGGCTGCGTGATGTATCCCGCCTGACGGCCGGATCAGCCCTGAACCGCGCGCACCGACCAGTCGAGCAACCAGCTGAGGAAGTCGTAGAGGTTGTACTCGCCGACCAACGGGTCGTCCTCGTCCACACCGCCGATGTCATGGTCCTCGGTGATGTCGAGCATGGTCCCGAGGACCAGCCGCACGCCGTTCAGGGCTTGCAAGAACGCCATCATCTGCGGTTCGGTGAGCCCGGCCCTGTCGCCGGCTGCACTCTGCATGAACAGATCCACCGCGTCCAGACCCTTCAGACGTGATGTGAGGATCTCCTCGCGCATCAGGCGCTGATATTCATCGTCCAGCCGCTGGTCGCCCGGCTGGTGATAGGCAGCCGGGAAGATCCGCTTGAGTCGACCGTCATCCTCGTCCGGGTCGGTCAGCAGTCCGCGCATCTCGGCCATCAGTCGCCGGATCAACTCTCGTTCCTCGCGGTTGATGTTGATCCGGAAGTTCACTCCATCGCGTTCGACGGGTGGGCGCTGTCGACGCGCCATCATCTGTCGAACCCCGTGTCAGGCGTCATTGCGCTGCATCGTTGCCCAAAGCCCGTGCTCGTGCAACCGGAAGACGTCGAGTTCGGCCTTCTCCCGTGTTCCGTTGGACACGACCGCCCGGCCCTTCTCGTGTACGTCCATCATCAACTCCGTCGCCTTGCCCAAGCTGTACCCGAACAACTTCTGGAACACGAACGTGACATAGCTCATCAGGTTGATCGGATCGTTCCAGACGAGGACGATCCACGGGGTGTCCGGAGCGACGAACTCGTCGACGTCGGGCCGCTCGACGACGGTGGGTGCTGGTGCGCTCGACATCGCGACCATTCTCGCGCTGAAACGTCGAAACGGTGCAAAGGTCTGTGACGGTTGCGGAGGCGGCTAGGAACCCGAACGAAACCCTTCTACGATGATGGGTGATGTCAGTCGGCTCTCGTCCCCTCGTGCCGTCGCGCTTCGCGCCGTCCGGACTCGGTCATGCCACCCGACGGACCCCAACCACCGTGCTCGGTGGGTACATCGCGCTGACCAAGCCGCGCATCATCGAACTGCTGCTGATCACGACGATCCCGACCATGGTGATGGCTGCCAAGGGATGGCCGTCCACCAGGCTCGTCCTGATCACGCTGGTCGGCGGAACGTTGGCCGCCGGCGGAGCAAACGCGATCAACATGTATGTCGACCGCGACATCGACAAGTTGATGGTCCGCACCCAGAGTCGTCCGCTGGTCACGGGTCTGATCGAACCGAGTCACGCATTGGTCTTCGCCCTGGCTCTCCAGGTGGCAGCTTTCGCCGTGCTGTGGAGCGGCGCCAACCTCTTGTCAGCGTGCCTCGCTCTGTCGGCGGCGCTCTTCTACGTGTTCGTCTACACGTTGTGGCTGAAGCGCACCAGCCGCCAGAACATCGTCATCGGTGGGGCAGCGGGGGCTGTACCCGTGCTGGTCGGCTGGGCAGCGGTGCAGAACAACGTCACATGGGCGCCCGTGCTGCTGTTCGTCGTCATGTTCCTGTGGACGCCGCCGCACTTCTGGGCGTTGGCGATCCGGCACATCGACGATTACCGGGCGGCCGATGTTCCGATGCTGCCGGCGGTTGCCCCGCTGCCCCAGGTCCTGCGTCAGATGTTGGCCTACACGATCGTGATGGTTGCCGCAACTCTGCTCCTGATCCCGGTCGGGCATCTCGGTCTGATCTACGGAATCGGTGCAGCTGTGCTCGGCGCGCTGTTCATCGCCGGGAACCTCGCTCTGAGTCGGGATCCGAACCCGCAGAAGGCGATGCGTCTGTTCGGCTACAGCATCAGCTACGTGACACTCTTGTTCGGAGCGCTGACGCTGGACGTGCTGGTCCGTCACGGCTTCTGAAATCCCGCAGCTCGACCGAGCGGGTTTCCAAGGCGTCGGCGCGATGATTTCGGTCAGCGGTGGTGGCTGTGGGTAATGTCGAAGGAAGAACGGAACCGAATTTCCGCCGCTCCGGCGGTTCTACGCGCACCCTTCCGGGTGTCTCGAAATGAGCTGTTGCCCATGACCACAATTGACACTGCATCGCCCGCAGTCGCGAGCCGTACTCGTACCGGTGATCGTCAGGGCGCTGTAGCGACCCTCGGCGCGTGGCTGACGACCAGCGACCACAAGCGACTCGGTCGGATGATGTTCGGCATCGGTCTTGTCGGGCTGACGGGCATCGCCGTGGTCGGCGGGCTGATCGCAATGGAACGGATCGATGTCAATTCTACGTTCCTCGGGTCCGGTGCCATTGATCAACTGCTGGCGATGAACCGGGTCGGGCTGGCGTTCTTCGGTGTGCTGCCGATCGTCCTCGGACTCGCCATTGCTGTGGTTCCTCTGCAACTCGGGGCCCGTGCACTTGCCTTCCCGCGCCTGGCCGCAGCGGGTTTCTGGGCCTGGTTCTTCGGTATGGCGATGATCGTCGTGTCGATCTGCGCCAACGGCGGCCCCGGCGGTGGAGCGAGCAAATACGTTGCCTTGTACATCGCCTCCTTCGGTGTGATGCTCGGCGGCCTGACGCTGATCGCGATCTCGCTGGCGACCACGGTGCTCACCACCCGTGCTCCCGGAATGAACATGCGCCGGGTCCCGCTGTTCTCGTGGTCGGTCCTGGTCACCTCGCTCGGCCTGATCGTGATGCTGCC
>JAYTOM010000170.1:0-26961 GCA_043747765.1 Actinomycetota bacterium | reverse complement strand
CGTCTTCGAAATCGCCGCCGTCAACGTCGTCTTCCCATGGTCAATATGACCCATCGTTCCAATATTCACATGCGGCTTCGTGCGCTCGAACTTTGCCTTGCTCATGGGAGCCAGTCTCCTTGTTGCGTTCTCGGGTTGCGGTACGGGTTGTGCGTTTTCAGGACTTGCAGATGATTTTGTGTCGTAGCGGCGACCGGTCTCGAACCGGTGACCTTCCGATTATGAGCCGGATGCTCTGACCAACTGAGCTACGCCGCCAGGGCTTCACCCGTCCTGATCCACACGCCACATGGCGTGCATCGCAGGACGAACTGGTCGAGCCCTCTGTCGGAGTCGAACCGACGACCTACGCCTTACCATGGCGTTGCTCTACCTACTGAGCTAAGAGGGCTGGGCGCGCGAAACTGCCGCGAGAACCGGAGAGCGATCATAGCGCCTCGACGGTCTGACGACCACGTGATTGTGGCCGATTTGCCGGGTGAAGTGGTGGATCCCGGACCGACGTAGCAGCGCGCTGTCTACGCCGCTAAGTTCCGACGACGTGGCCGACCTGTCCCTTCGTCTCGCCGAGATCGCCGATGCCGAGGCGATCCGCACCATCTACAACCACGAAGTGTCGAACACGTTCGCCACATTCGATCTGGTGCCGCGTTCTCTGGAGGAGCAGGAACTGTGGATCACACACCGTTCGGGAGCTTTCGCCGCGCTCGTCGCCGTCGACGGCCCGACGGTTGTCGGATTCGGGGCACTGTCGGCGTACAAGGAACGCGCTGCCTACCGCACCAGCGTCGAGGACTCGGTCTACGTCGCCGGCGATCAGCAGGGCCGAGGCATCGGCAAGCTGATCGTGATGGAGTTGCTCCGCATGGCCAGGATCTCGGGTTTCCATGCCGTGTTCGCACGTATCTCGGGGCCCAGCGAAGCGAGCAAGGCTCTGCACGCTTCGTGCGGTTTCACGCTGGTCGGCGTGGAACGAGAGGTCGGCCGCAAATTCAACAAATGGCTCGATGTGGCGATCATGCAGGTGCTGCTCGACCGGCCCAGTTGAGGCGATCCGCCGATCAGGGCGGAGTGCTTGCGGAAGTTTGAAGTCTAAAACGCGCTATAGGGGACGAAAACGCTCGCGGGAGTTTCGTTACAGGTCGAGGCCGAATTGTTCGGCTTCGTCGGCCAGGACGAGCCAGTTCTCTTCGGCCTTTTTGACCGTCGCGTGGGCGCTGGCCAACTGGTCGCTGAGGCGAACGAGCTCAGCATGATCGTTGCCCGCCAACGCCAGTTCGGCGTCGAGCTTGTCGGACAGGGCTGTCGCCGTCGCGAGACCGCGCTCGGCAGCGCCCAGCTGACGCCGCAGCGTGCTCGGGCTCTTGGTGGAGACCGGCCGTGCAGCCGGCGCAGCGGTCTTTGCCGCAGCCTTCGCCGGGGCCGGGCGCGCAGATGGCGTCGGTGCTGGCGTCGGTGCTGGCGCTTGGTTCATCGACGAGACCCTGCCCGCCAACCAGCCGGCGACTCCCCCGCGCACCAGGGCTGCCCCGCCCTTGGAGTCGAGGGCGAGCACCTCGCTCACGGTGCGGTCGAGGAAGACCCGGTCGTGACTGACGACCACCACGATGCCCGGCCAGTCATCGAGGAACTCCTCGAGCGCGCGGAGCGTGTCGAGGTCGAGGTCGTTGGTCGGCTCGTCCAACAGTAAGACGTTCGGTTGAGCGGTCAGGGTGAGGAGCAGCTGCAGCCGCCTCCGCTCGCCGCCGGACAACGTCGAGATCGGTGCAAACTGTGCGTCGCCGTCGAACCAGAACTGGCGCATCAACGCGTTGTCCTCGAGCGATGGAGCTCCTTTGTCGCCGGCCACCGCGTCACGGACCCTCTGCTTGACATCCAACTCACTGCCGAGCTGGTCGTAGTATCCGACCTTGACGGTGCGGCCGCGGTCGATGGTTCCGGTGGTCGGTGTCAACCGTTCGGCGATGAGGTCGAGCAATGTGCTCTTGCCGGCTCCGTTCGGTCCGACGATGCCGAGCCGGTCACCGGGCTCGAGATCATGTTCGAACGGGGCCAGGACCAAGGTGCCATCGGGCCACGAGAAGCCGACATCGTGCAACTCGATGCCCTTGGACCCGAGCCGCTGGCTGCCGAGCGACAGGCCGAGTTCGCCGGCTCGTGCCGCAGCCTGGGGCCGTTGGTCGATCACGGCTTTGGCGGCCGCGACCCGGGCCTTCGGCTTGGTCGAGCGCGCCGGCGCGCCTCGCCGCAGCCAGGCCAGTTCGTGACGGGCCAGGTTACGGCGGGCCTGCTCAGTGGTCGCAGCCTGTTCCTCCCGCTCGATCCGGGCCGCGAGATACGCCGCATAGCCAGACCCGGCGTGCCGATTCAGCGGCTGATGCAGGAAGGCACGGCCGCGATCGATCTCGAGCACCTTGTTCGTGACGCGGTCCAGTACATGGCGGTCGTGGGTGACGAGCAGCAGCCCACCGCTGTACGCGGCCAGCCATTCCTCGAGATACGCAATCGCGTCGAGGTCCAGGTGGTTGGTCGGTTCGTCGAGGATCAGCGCCTCCCACTCGCGTACGAGCAGGTGCGCGAGAGCGGTCCGCTTCTGCTGACCCCCGGACAACTGATCGGTCGGCGAATCGATGAGGGCCGTCATGCCCAAGCGGTCGAGCATTGCCTCGCCCCGCCATCCCTCGCCGACCGCATCCCGGACCGAGCCCTTCGGCAGCACCGGCAGCTGTGGCAGCACGCCGATACGCGCCCCGCGCCCTCGCCGGACCACGCCCGCGTCGGGCTCGAGGTCGCCGTTGATGATGCGCAGCAGCGTGGATTTCCCGCTGCCGTTGAGCCCGACCACACCGATCCGGTCACCATCGCTGACTGTGATGGAGACATCGGCGAACAGTGGCCGATTCGGGCGCGACGCCGCCAAGCCCTGGACATCGATGAGGATCACGACGTTCGAGGCTACCGATGCTCGGGACGACCGATGCTCGGGACGACCGATGCTCGGGACGATTGACGTCGAACGACTGACGGTCACCAAGACGAGCAGTGGTGGGCCGAGAAGGATTCGAACCTTCGAAGGCTGAGCCGGCAGATTTACAGTCTGCTCCCTTTGGCCGCTTGGGTACCGACCCCACGCGCTGCTTGTCTTGCTTGCGTTGCTCACTGCAACGTCTCGAAGCGGTCGCCCGCGATGAGCGTCCGCAGCGTAGCGGCCTGTCGCCCGGCACGCACCCCGATTCGAGGTAGCTACCCTTGATGGCATGCCAAGTTTCGACATCGTCTCCGAAGTTGACCATCAAGAGGTTCGCAACGCGATCGATCAGGCCCAGCGCGAGATCGGCAACCGCTTCGACTTCAAGAACACCAACTCTTCGATCGAACAGAACGAACTCGTGCTGACACTGCGCACCGTCAGCGAAGATCGTCTGGCCGCACTGCGCATCGTGGTCGAGGAAAAGTTGGTCAAGCGCGGGATCTCGTTGAAAGGTGTCGACTACGGCACGATCGAGGAGGCAACACAGAACACCGTTCGCCAGCTCGTCACGATCAAAGTCGGCATCTCCAGCGACAAAGCGCGAGAGATCAACCGGACGATCAAGGAAAAGGGTCCGAAGGGCGTCAGCAGCCAAACCCAGGGCGAAACGGTCCGCGTCTCCGGCAAGAAGCGCGATGACCTGCAGGCCGTGATGACGTTGCTCAAGGGGATGGACCTCGAGATCCCGCTGCAGTTCAACAATCAGCGCGACTGAGCTTCGCCGCGACAGACCCGTCACCCTGGAAGAGCGTCACGCGCCCTTGCAGAACAGGATGACGTTCGTCATCTTGGCAATCATGTCCGCTGCGTTCGACGCTGGGTCGTAGTTCGTGATCGAGCCAGAACGGAAGGCCGTCAGGAAGCAAGCTCGCGGTGCCGCAGTGTCCGCAAGCCCGAGGTCTCTGGCTCGGGCGAGCACCGCTCGCTCACCGTCGGCGTGGTCGAACAACGTCTTCATCTGGTCCGGCTTGCCTTCTGGCACCGCCAACGGATCGACCGGTTCGCACATCGAGATGGTCACGCCGGTCGTCGCTGCGACGACGGCGGTGGCCACGCTCGTCTGGGGTCGGGTTGCAGCCCACTCGGTCATCACTGTGAGCAACTTCGCCTGGCCGGCAGGGTCGGCTGTGGTGATGGTCGACGCGATGCACGCCTTACCGTCGAGGACCGACGGATTCGACGAGTCGCCGACCCACAGCAGCGCTGCCTGGCGAGCACTTTCGACACCGACCGTCGGCACCAACGCCTCGAACCAGAACTCCATCCCGAGCGAGCGAGTCGACGCAGACGGTGCAACCGATGACCCGGGAGCTCCCTTTGCTGTGGCTGTCGGCGCAGCTGCCGACGCGGATCCGTCGACCGGCGCCGCGTCTGCCCGAGTGGGATCGAAAACAGGGGCATCGCTGGACGGAATGCGCAGACCGGCCAGCGGATCGTCGGCCGGTGCTTCGGTGAATCCAGCCGCTCCCTGCTCGTACGACGAAAGGTACGCGAAGAGGTACAGAGGTGTCGGTGAATCGGTGAGCCTGCCATCCATCCGTTTCTGCAGTTCGTAGACCATGCTCGGCTCGAGGCTCGGGGTCGCGCTGAACTTCGCCCGAACCACCTGGTTGGCGATGCCGTCGATGACGGCGAACATGCCGATTCGCTGCGCATCGCTCAACTTCGCCGACGCCCCACTGAAATCGATGTCCTGATCGATCAATGCCGTCGACATCGAGCGGATCAGATCGACCTGGAACAGCGCCGTGGTGCCGTCCAAACGGTAGATCGTCTTACCGGCGCCGTCGTAGAACGACGTCGTCCGTGCCGCGAGGATCGGACCAACCGCGTCGGGCACGGTGTCGCCGACGAGACCGACGGCGCGCATCGCCAGGGAATCGACGGCGGGGCCAGCGGTGAGACCGGCAGCAGCGCCAGCACCGGTTCCGAGATCCGAGCCGACGGTCGGATTCGGATACAACCGGCGCAGAACGTTCTTCGTGACCTCCAACTGATAGTCCTGCGGCAAGAGCGCCACGACAGGAACGGTCGTGTCGAACGATCGATGCAGCGTCCTTTCCACGAATGCGGCCGTCGGCTGGAGATCACTGGCCCACGTCGCGCTCTTGCGCAGGTACTTGTGCCAACCCAGGTAGGCCGCGCCGGCGAGAAGACCGATCACGATCACGAATACGAACAATGTCCGGATCGCGTGCCCCCTCTGGCCGGCCGGTGAGGCCTTGCGCTTCTTCGATGGCTTGACCTTCTTGCCGTGTTTCAGTGTCGTGCGAGGAGTACTGACTTCCACCGGCGGGACGAGCGGGCTTGTCGCCACAGCTTTGGGCGCAGCCGGTGCGGCCTGGAGGCGCAACATCGGCGCGGCGGTCGTCGGATGATCGACCGGAGGTTCCTGGGTGACGATCGGCGCCGGTTCGAGTCCGACGAACTCCAGCGGTTCCGCGGGCTCGAACAGCTCGGCGATCGCCACGTTCTCGGCGATCGCGGGCGGCTCGACCACGGCAGGCAGCTCGACCACAGCGGGCAGCTCGACCACGGCGGGCATCTCGATTACCGGAAGGTCCACCGCCGGCGGGCCGGGCAACTGACGCCGGGGAACCGGCAGCTCGATTCGTGCGGCGTCGGGTGACAGCGCAGTGGGCGCCGGAATCTCGATGACCGCCAGGTTCGGCAATGCGATGGCCGGGAGCGGCCCTTCGAGCAGCGGCCTGTCCAGCGGCCCCGTCGGGTCGGCGCCGGCGCGACGAATTCGGGACTTCGATTCGGCGAGCCGCGCTCGCATCCGGTCACGCAGCTCGTCTGCTGTTCGCGCCTCGTCGTCCACCAGATCGGGTTGCATGAAGGTGTATCGGCAGCCCACCGTCCGGGTTGAAGCATTCAGTCCGGAGCCGGCTCCGCGGCTGCACGGCGCTGCAGCTCGTTGACCACGTTGGCATCGGCCAGCGTGCTCGTGTCGCCGAGATTGCGGCCTTCGGCGACATCACGTAACAGGCGACGCATGATCTTGCCGCTGCGCGTCTTTGGCAGTTCCGGAGTGAAGAAGATCGCCTTTGGCTTGGCGATCGCTCCGATCTGTGCTGCGACGTGATCGCGGAGCACCTTCTCGTCCACCTCCAGGCCACCGCGCAACGTCACATAGGCGATGATCGCTTGACCCGTGGTGGCGTCGCTGGCGCCGACCACCGCCGCCTCAGCCACACTGGGATGCGCGACGAGCGCCGATTCCACTTCTGTGGTCGAAATCCGGTGCCCGCTGATGTTCATCACGTCGTCCACCCGGCCGAGCAGCCACAGGTACCCGTCGTCGTCGAGTTTGGCACCGTCGCCGGCGAAGTAACGGCCCTCGAACCGACTCCAGTAGGTCTCGCGGAACCGTTCCGGATCGCCCCAGATTCCGCGCAGCATTCCCGGCCAGGGCCTGGTCAGCGTCAGGTATCCTCCGCCTGCGGTGACCTGGTTGCCTTCCTCGTCCACCAGTTCGGCGCCGATGCCCGGCAGCGGGAACGTCGCCGAGCCAGGCTTGGTGGTGGTCGCGCCCGGCAACGGACTGATCATGATGCCACCCGTCTCGGTCTGCCACCACGTGTCCACGACAGGGCATGTTCCACCACCGATGTGCTCGCGATACCACATCCATGCTTCCGGATTGATCGGCTCGCCGACCGAACCGAGCACCCGTAGCGACGACAGATCGTGCTTGTCCGGCTCCTTGGTCCCCCATTTCATGTAGGTACGAATCGCCGTCGGCGCCGTGTAGAAGATGGTCACGCCATACTTCTCGACGATGTCCCAGATCCGGTCGTTGGCCGGGAAGTTGGGCACGCCTTCGTACATCACCTGCGTCGCACCGTTGGCGAGCGGCCCATAGACGATGTAGGTGTGGCCGGTCACCCAGCCGACGTCGGCGGTGCACCAGTACACATCGGTGTCAGCGTGCAGATCGAACACGTACTTGTGCGTGAACGCGGCCTGGGTCAGGTATCCGCCCGCGGTGTGCATGATGCCCTTCGGCTTCCCCGTGGTCCCGGAGGTGTACAGCAGGAACAGCAACTGCTCGCTGTCCATCGGTTCGGCTGCACACAACGGGTCCGCCTCGCGCATCACGTCGTGGTACCAGTGGTCGCGACCATCGCGCATCGTCACCTCGTTGCCACCACGCTTGACCACGACGACATCGGTGATGGTCGATGTGGACTCGAGAGCGACGTCTGCGAACTCCTTGAGCGGGAACACGTCGCCTCGGCGCCAACCCCCGTCGGCAGTGATGAGCACCTTCGCCTCGGCATCGTTGATCCGGTCGCTCAACGATTGTGCGCTGAACCCACCGAACACGACGCTGTGCACCGCGCCGATGCGTGCGCACGCCAGCATCGCCACCGCCGCCTCCGGGATCATCGGTAGGTAGATGTTCACACGGTCGCCCTTGGTGACGCCGAACCCCTTCAGCACGTTGGCCAAGCGCTGCGTCTCGTCGAGCAGTTCGGCATATGTGACCGTGCGCGTGTCGCCCGGTTCGCCTTCGAAGTAGAACGCAACCTTTTCACCCTGACCGGCCAGGACATGACGATCCAGACAGTTGTAGCTCACGTTCAGCTCGCCTCCGACGAACCACTTCGCCTCGGGAAGATCCCACTCGCAGATCGTCGTCCACTCCTTCGACCAGTCGAGCAGATCGGCGGCCTGTCGAGCCCAGAAGCCCTGATAATCCTCGTTCGCGTCGTCGTACATGGAGGTGTCCCTGACGAGTGCGTTCCTCTTGAACGCATCGGATGGTGGGAAGGTGCGGTTCTCCCAACCGAGCGCGTCGATCGCCTGAGCATCGTTGGTGTTGTTCGTCATCGCAAACCCCCTGCAGAACCGGACCGGTCAACACCGTCGACTCTAGACATCGATGAGGTGGCCCAACCTCCCACGCTGACGCATCAGCCATCGAAGCCGAACCCGGTGCGCAACGAGGCCGCCGCTGTCGCGGCGATCTGCGCGAACTGATCAGCGGTGACCTTGTCCGTTGCCGCACGGCGGACAGCGGCAGACGACGCGTGCAACGAGTCGGCCAGGCCCTTGCCGATCCACGGAGCATCGGCGATCAGCCTGTCGAGGTCGGAGTCGACGAGATCCAATGCAGCGATCACACCGCCTTCTATCGTGTCGCCGCCACCGGTCCGATCGACGCCGATCGCCTGGTCGTACTCGATCGTCAGAGCCTGGATGTGAGTAGCCAGTTCGTCGCCTCTGCTGCGAACGTCGGCAGCGGCCGCCGACGGTGTCGTGCCGGACGAACGGCCGACAACGAACCCGACGATCAGTCCGGCGAGCAGTGTCGCGATCGCGACCAGCGCAGCGTTTCGACGACGGGTCGACAGCGGGGTGTACATGGCCATCTCAGGACTTCCTTCCGACAATGATGACTTCGTTCGGGTCATTCGGATCGTGCAGTGCAGTGGCGGCCGCGATCATGTCGCCACTGGCCAGTTCGGCGATGCGCCCGTTGCTGATCAGCCAGATGGTCGGCCGCAAAGTGACGGGCCCGCGATATCGCGTCAGCCGCTCGACTGCCGACGAGATCTCGGTGACGGCACACCATTCGCCCTTGACAGCGCTGACCGGATCGCCGAAGCGGTCGATGATCGTGATGGCACCAGGGCGACGCACGAGCCAGAACAATCCGGCGGCTCTGATGTCGACTCCGACACCTTCACGTGCGGTCAGCGTGTCGGCTGTGATCAAGGTCTGCCCGGGCATCGCTCCGGTTCGCATGCCGACGCTGCCCGTCGCGATCGCCCGCACCGTGCCTCGTTCGGGCATCTCCTCGATCCGGACATCGACAGAACCAGGTGCTGCACCGGCGGCGAGCGCCTCGTTCTCGGCGTCGTCGGACAGTTGGCGGACGATATCGGCGGTCAGCACGCTGACGGTTCGCTCATGCTCGGCACGAACCATCGACAAGGCGTCGCCGATGGAGGAGATGATCTCGGCGCCCGGCGGAACGATGCACGCGAAGCCCATCCGTGCCGCCACGTGGCGGCCGAGACCACCCGCTGCGCCACCCACTGCGACGATCACCGGCGAACGCAACTTCTGCGTCGTGACGAGCGTGTGGACGAGTTCGCAGACGGCTTCGCTGGCCGCGTCCATCATCCGTCGGGCGATCTCGAGTCCCTCGATCTCGCACAAGTGGCCGGTGGCGTCGAATGCCGCTATCGCTGCTGCGGACGCTGTTGGCGACCACGCGTGATCGCCCGCGATGGTGATGCCCAACGCATTCGCAGCGCATGTCACCGTCAGGGCAGCTCGCGTGCCGTCGGTCAGTTCCAGTACGACGTGATCGGCGTCATCACCGGCGCGAGGCGCGATCACCACCGCAGTGGCGCCGACGAGGCGCTGAGGTTCCACGAAGCAGGCGTACGGCAGACCGGCGATGTGCGCACTGCGCGGTCCAACCGCGTGCACGTTCATCTTCGTGAACCGTCCCTTGCGGATGCGAAGCATCGACCCACCGGCAACACCCACCACGCGGACGTCGACGGCCCGCAGAGCCGTGGCGTGCGAGGCAACCGTCACGTACGACATCAGCGGGCGACCATCACGTACCGCCGCGACGTTTGTGGACGTTCCGCCGACCTCGACGATCACGCCGTCGGTGATCGCACCGGAGCGCAGTGCCCCTGCGACAGAAGCCGCCGGACCAGAATACAGCGTCCGTACCGGTGCCTCGCGGAAGCCGGCGAGATCGGTGGCTCCCCCGTCGCCGCGCATCACCATCACCCTTGCGGTGATGTTCGCGTCGCGCACACCCTGCTCGACGTAGCCGGCCGTACGCACGGCGATCGGCAAGATGGATGCGTTGACGGCAGCGGTGACGGCGCGCAGTTCCAGGCCGTACAGACCGGACAGTTCGGTGCTCGCGCAGGCCGGCAGCCCTGCTTGACGTGCGATCTGGACCACCGTCTGCTCGTTGCGATCGTCGTCCGGCGAGAACGCTTCGGCCACCGAGACTGCGCCGATGCCCTCGGCCATGATCCGTTCCAGTTCGCGATGTACATCCGCAGGATCGAGGCCATCGGTGACGTCGAAGAAGACCGGTGAAGCGGGCAGTCTCTTGCCGGCCGAGAGCTCGACACCGGACAGTGACGTCCGCCGTTTGATCTTGACCAGATCTGGGCGACGACCGAGACCGAACACACCGACCCTGGTGACATCGCCCTCGAGCAGTGCATTCACGGCCTGCGTCGTGGAATGGGTGACGAGCTCGATCGAATCGCCTCCGACCTCGGCGGCCACTGCGGCGACACACACAACGACGCCTTCAGCCACGCCGGCTGCCGCTGTGTGCGTGGTCGGAACGACCGACCGGGCGATCACTTCACCTGTGTGACTGTCGACCGCCACGGCCTTCGTGAACGTCCCACCGACGTCGACACCGACGCGCACACTGCGTGTTCGTTCGGACATCGCGGGTCAGGCCGGCACGAGCGGTGGTGACGTCGGCGTGATCGCCCGAGCCCGGCGAGGCTTGATCAGGAACACGTACGCGGCACCGCCGATGTAGATCAGCGAGAGGATGATCTGAGCGACGATGCTCTGCACGGTGTTCCAGTAGCCGGTCACCTGAGACAGGAAGATCGGCATGTGCGGCCAGCTGTCCAAACGGTGGTATGCGATCAGGTCGCCGGCTTGCAGGGCGTGCACTGCGTTGCCGAGAAAGGTCACGGACGTGATCATCACGAACGTCACGGCGATGTTCATGAATTGCTTGACCGGAACACGCCGACCGAGCCGGAACATCACGAACGCGACAGCTGTCAGGGCGACGAGTCCACAGCCCAAGCCGGCCAGCACCCACACCCCGAGACCCGCCCCGAACGACCACAGCGCCTGATAGAACAACGCTGTCTCGAAGCCCTCGCGATACACAGCCGTGAAGCCGACCATGACCAACGAAAAGGTGGAGCCGAGCGAAACAGCGCTCCACAGTCGGGCGCGGACGAACTCCATCCAGCGTTTGTGCTCCATCCGCGCAACGAGCCAGAACGACACGTAGAACAGCATCACTACCGCGATCATCGCAGTGATGCCTTCGAGCACTTCGAGCGAGAAAGGTAGCGATTCGAAGACGACACGCAGCAGCACGGCCGTCACGATCGTGGCCACACAGGCCAAGCCGATGCCGATCAGGATTGGTTTGATGAAGGCTGGTGAACGCGCCGCCTCGAGGTACCCGAGCAGGATGCTGACCAGCAGTACCACCTCGAAACCCTCACGGAAGATGATCAGGAAGCTCTGCCCGAAGATGAGCGCTGGAGCAGCGGCCCCGGTGGCCGTGAGCTTGCGTTCGATTGTGTCCAGCGCACCGCGGAGCGCAATCAACCTGTCGCGGATCGTGTCGACGGGACCGTGGTCACGGATCAATTGACGGATGTCGGCGAAGCGACCCTCGGTATCGATCGTCAGGTCATTGTCGATGATCCGCAACGGCGCTTCGACCAGTTCGAAATGATTCAGGTAGCCGTCCTTGGCCGACTCGAACGCCAGATCTTTCTGACCCTGTTTGAGCAGAGCCAGCGTCTGGTCGATGCTCACCCGAACTTTCTGGATCTCCAGGATCGCGTTGTCGCGCGAGGTCCCTGCCGAAACCGTTGATGCGGGCAGAACCGCCATCACGGTGATCGCCGCGACGATCCCGGTGATGAGGACGAGCAGCCGACGCATCAGCGCCACCGAACCCTCGCGCGCACGTTCACCGGTATGTCGCCATGTACTGGGCGAACAGTCCGACAAGAGTGGTGGCGGTGGTCGTCGCCGTTGCTGCGTCGCCCTTTTCGATCTGGCGTTGCAGCGGGGTCAATTGGTCCTCGATGGCGAGATAGATCGTGGTGTCGGTGTCGCGTACGGTGCCCTCGAAGGAGAACCACTGCGCCTCGATCGCAGCCAGCCTTGCCTTCGCGTCTGGCGTCCCGATGGCCGCGATCGCTGCGGCGATGGTGGCCGGCAGCGCGCTGAAACCTGCCGTCACGGCGGCCGCATCGACGTGGACCTTCTCGGGGGCCGAAGTCGTCACGGCAGCAGCCGATGCGGCGGTCGTCGTGCTGGCGGCCCGCTGGACGTCCGATCCGCAGGCAACAACAACGAGCACCCCGGTTATCGTCAGCGAGACGATGGTCAGTGGAACTCGGGGTCTGTGCACCCTTGCTGTTCGTGCGAGCGGTTGTGTGGGCGATTGTGTGGGCGGTTGATCGAGCGGTTGATGGAGCGCCCGATCATGCGCCCTTCCCCGGATTCGCGAAGAGACCGTCCGCGAGGAAGCCGGCGCCGGCGCCGCGAGTGGCACCGGGAAGGGCGAAAAGTACCCGCCGCCGAACGGCGTGATGGACTCCTCGAACGCTGCGGATCGGAGACGACGTCGACGAGTATGCACCAGTGAACCTCACAGAGAGTCGAAATCACCCTTGATGGAGTGAGTTAAGAATACCTAACATACACATCGAAGAGTGCGTTTCCACGTCAGGTCGAATCGCCAGGTCACGGGCCTACGTCGAACGCTGCCCACCAACGCCGTATTCGATCGCAGTGAACGAACCGAGACCCGGTTCCGCCAACAACGCCTCTGCCTCGCCGATCCTGCTGCGCATCTTCATTGCTGCGAGGGTCGGGGCTGCGGCATTCTCGGTCCAGTACTGCCGGCCGTGCGCAACCAGATCGTCGATTCCCCATCGCCGGAGGAACTGGTTCTGACTTCGCACTGCATCTGGCTCACCGGCTACGGCGATGAGCTGATCGATCGCAACGTCGGCGGTGATGTCCTGCAGCCCGGGATCGCGCAGATAGTGCTGGCCACGTCCGTGTCCGCGGAACGTGCGCAACCACTCTCGCCATGGCCGGCCTGCGAACTGCGCCGTTGTCGGCGACGCGTAGTCGATGATCAACATTCTCCCGCTGAGCAGCAATGCCTTGCTCGATTCCATCCACTGCGCGGCGCGGACCTGGACCGGCACCCGCGCTCCGAGCACGGCGTTGGACGGCAGCCGCAACGAATCCACATCGTCGGCCACACGGAGAATCTCTGCCAACGATCCGTCTCGTTGAACCGTCACGAAGGCTTCCCGCCAGCGACCGTCCATCACGAACAACCGAAACGGCAGGTTGTCCAATAGTTCGTTGGCGATGATCACACCGGTGAACTTCTCGGTCGGCATCGTGGTACCGGATTCGATGCCGAAGGGATGGCGGGCGCGCAGGGACCCGGCAACCTCGATTGCGATGTAATGCATCGCCGCCAGCGAATGCGGCGCGGCCGCCACGATCGACCGCGCCAACGTCCCCGGACCGGCTCCGACTTCGACCACCGTGAACGGAGACGGCCGGCCGAGATCGTTCCACCACGAGTCGAGCGCCGTCGCCAGCACCGTTCCGAACAGAGGTCCGACCTCCGGGCTGGTGATGAAGTCGCCGTGTCGACCAGCCGTTCCGCCGGACGTGTAGAACCCGTGCTCGCCGTACAGCGATATGTCCATGAATTGCTCGAACGGGATTGCCCGTTGACCGCTGACCGGATCCGCCGCTTCTATTGCGGCGCGAACGTCGTCGGCCGCTCCGCCGTCACTTGCCGAGGGCACCGGCGTGGACGAGATCATTCAGGTTGCCGAAACGAAGGACGAGCTGCGGCAGAATACCGAGGACGAGCGTGGCGGCGCCCGTGATGCCGAGCGCAGCAATCACCGACGGCGGAATCTTCAGCGGTGCATTGTCGCCGTGCGGGGTGGGCTTCATCCACATCTCGCGCATCACGTTGCCGTAGTAACCGAACGCGATGACGGTGTTGACCGCACCGATGATCGCGATTATGTAGCCGAGCGTCGTGCCGGCCTCGAGCACGGAGCGGAAAGCATTCAGCTTGGCGAACCACCCTCCGAATGGTGGGATGCCGGCCAGCGAGGCGAGGAAAAACGTCATCAACGCGGTCAGGCCTGGCGCGTAGGACAGCATCCCGCCCATACTGCTGATCTCCGCGCTGCGCGTCTTGCGCGTGACCGCGATGACCACGGCGAACACTCCGAGGTTGGTACTGGCATAAACGAGAAGGTAGACGACGATCGTCTTCAGCGATGTCTCAGCTGCCTTGGTGCCGGCGACCACGAATGGCATCAGGATGAAACCACCTTGGCTGACCGAGGAGTACGCCAGCATCCTGACGATGTTCGTCTGCTTCAACGCCAGTACGTTGCCGACGGTCATCGTCAGCGCAGCGAGCACGAAGATGAACGGCTGCCAGACATCTTTGGCCGACGGGAAGCAGAGGTACACCATGCTGACGAGAGCAATGAACCCACCGGCCTTGGACGCCACCGACAGGAAGGCCGTGACCGGTGTGGGTGCGCCCTCGTAGGTGTCCGGGGCCCAACTGTGGAACGGCACGGCGCTGACCTTGAAGCCAAATCCGACGATGATGAACACGATCGCGAGAGCGACGACGCCCGTGGTCTTGTGGACGGCGAGATACGCGCTGATGTCGGTCAGCTTGGTCGACGAGCTGACGCCGTAGAGCAGGCTCATCCCGTAGAGCATCACGGCACTGGCGAAGACGCCGAGCAAGAAGTACTTGACGCCCGCCTCGTTGCTCTTCGGGTCGCGTTTGCGCCATGCGGCGAGCATGTAGGTGGGGATCGACAGGAACTCGAAGGCCACGAACACGCTGACCAGATCTCGTGAGCTGGTCATCATCACCATGCCGAGCACGCTGGCGAGCAACAGCACGTAGTACTCGCCCTGGTGATAGCCGCCCTCTTCGACCTCGTTGGTGGACAGCAGGACGACCACGTAGCCGATGATCAGGAACATCGCCTTCATGATCAGACTGAACCGGTCGACCACGTACCGACCGCCGAACATCGACCGCGTACTGTCGCCGATCAACGCGAGGGTGACGACCGGGATGACCGAACCGATCAGGAACAGACCGGCAACCGTCGCAGTGATCCAACGCTTCGAATCGGCCACGAACAGATCGACCATCAGCACCACGCAGATGCCGGCGGCCAAGATCAGTTCCGGCGCGAGCGCGTGATAGTCGATGCGTGGGCGGACGAAGTCGCCTGCCGCAGCGAGGAGCGTGGACAGCACCGGTCAGCCCCTTCCGAATGCCTTGAGGACGACCTGCGATGCAGGGTCGATGATCTTGAAAAGCAGGTTCGGGTAGACGCCGAAGACGACGATGCCGATCAGGAACGGCGTCCAGGCGATCCATTCGGTGATCTTCACGTCGTGGATGTCGCTGTGGCCGTCCTGGATGTCGTTCGCCGCAGCACCGACCGACGTCACGACGCCATGGCCGCCGTGTGCGCCGCTCGCGCCATGCCCGCCATCGGCGAACTCGTCCTTGGGCTCGCCGAAGGCGACCCGCTGGAACAACCAGAGCAGGTAGCCGGCGGCCAGCACGGTGCCGACCGCGGCGATGACCATGAACACCCGGAACACGTTGTGGTTGAGCCCGGCGAGGGACGAGTTACCACCGAAGGGGCTGTACGACGCAACGATCGCCGGGAACTCGCCCCAGAAGCCGGCCAGGCCCGGCAGACCGAGCGACGCCATCGCGCAGAAGCCCATGATCCAGCCGAGCTTCGGCATCTGCTTGAGCATGCCTCCGAGGCGTTTGATCTCCAGCGTGTGGTAGCGGTCCTTGACCGATCCGGCGACGAAGAACAACATGCCGGTGATCAAGCCGTGAGCGACCATGCCGAAGACGGCTGCGTTCACACCGAGCGTCGTCAGCGTGGATATGCCGAGCATCACGAAACCCATGTGGGCCACCGAACTGAACGCGATCAAACGCTTCATGTCGGTTTGGGCCAGGCAGCCCAGCGCTCCGTAGATGATGCCGATCACAGCCAGCGCGCCGATGTACGGCGCCCAAGCAACCGCCGCCTTGGGCAGGATGGGGATCGCGATCCGGATGAAACCGTATGTTCCGAGTTTGAGCAGGATCGCGGCGAGGATCACCGAACCCTGGGTCGGGGCCTGGGTGTGCGCGTCCGGCAGCCACGTGTGGAACGGGAACATCGGCACCTTGACCGCGAAGCCGATGAACATCCCGGCGAACAACCAGATCTGAACCGTTCGTCCGAGGACACCCCCGTACTGACTGAGGAACGGGATGCTGAAGCTCGGCTGGACCCCGGCCGGGACGTGCTTGGCGACCTGCCAGTACAACGCCAGGAAGGCAACGAGCATCAACGCCGAACCGAACATCGTGTACAGGAAGAACTTCAGCGATGCGTACTGGCGGTTCTCGCCACCCCAGACGCCGATCATGAAGTACATCGGCAGGAGGACGAGTTCGAAGAAGACGAAGAACAGGATCAGGTCCTGGGCGATGAACGTGCCGGCCATCGCTGTCTGCAGGACGAGCATCAACATCAAGAATGCCTTGGCGTTCCCCGGCGGCGGGATGTGGTCCCACGAGTAGACCATCACGAGCACCGTGACGAGCATGCTGAGGATGTACAGCGGCAGGCTCAGTCCGTCGAGGCCGATCGTGTAACCGCTGTGGATGACGGGGATCCACTTGGTGTCGACGAAGAACTGCAGCTTCCCGGCGCTGCCGTACTTGAACAGGATCAGCGTCGCGACGCCGAACCCGAGTGTGGCCAGTGCGGTGAACAAGGCGACCTGCTTGAGCAGCAGTTCCTTGCCCTTCGGGATGAACATCATCACGAGCACGCCGGCCAGCGGTAGGAAGGTACCTACCGTGAGCAGCCAGTTGTTGTTGCGAAGTACATCCATTGCCGTGAGGCTCCTCAGGGAATCAGAAATCAGAAATTGACGATGACGAGAACGAGAGCTGCGATGGCCGCGAAGCCGAACAGCAGAGCGCCGTATTGGTTGACCTTGCCGGACTGCAGCGGCCGCAGTGCGCTTCCCGAACCGCGGGCTGCGGCCCCGGATCCGTTCACCGCCCCGTCGACCACGCGCTGGTCGATGTTGCGGTAGATCCAACCGCCCACCTTGCGAGCGCCGATTCCGGCCTCGTTGACCGTTCGGTCGAGAACGTTCTGGTTGATCCAGTACGCGCCCTTGCTGACCGGGTAGGCGACACCGTGGACGATGATCTTCTCGTAGAGCACATCGAGGTAATACTTGTTGACGAGGAAGGTGTGGCCCCATCGCAGCGGTGCGATGCGCTGGGTGAGTCCCTTCAGCGGGTGGGTCTTCTCGCCGTAGATGGCCACGCACACGCCGAGACTGACCGCGAAACCGGCCAGCAGGAGCAGGATCGACGGAATCGATTTGGCCCATGTGAACTCGGCGCTGTCGAGCGTCGGGAAGTGCACGCCGTCGAGGGCTGGCTGGACCCAATGGGTGAAGTTCTCGATCTTGAACGCGGCGGCGTTGAGGAAGCCCGACACGACAGCGAGCGCGGCGAGGATGACCAACGGGACGGTGATCAGTGCCGGAGACTCGTGCGGTCCAGCGTGCGCGTCATGAGCGTCATGAGCGTCGTGTCCGTGCGCGTCGTGGACCGGCGCGTCGTGGACCGGCACGTCGTGGACCGGCACGTCGTGAACCGGCACGTCGTGGACCGGAACGTGGCCGGCCGAGTGTGAGGCTGCCGAATACGAGCTCGCTTCGTCGGGGCCTTCACTGCCACCGTGGCTGGCATCGGCGACGATGATCGAACCAGGAGCACCGGCGGCCGCACCGATCATCGCCAGGACCGCAGCCGGCGAGTCCTCGATGTCCGCGTGCGCAACGACGACTTCATCGTCGTGCTCACCGGCGGCCGCGCCGCGGGCTTTGCCGAAGAAGGTCAGATATGTTGCCCGAGTCATATATGCCGTTGTCAGGAACACCCCGACCAGGCCAACGATGTAGAACACCGTGTATCCGTTGTGGTGTGCGTTGTCGATGATCTCGTCCTTGGAGAAGAAACCGCTGAACAGCGGAACGCCACACAGCGCAGCCGTCGACAGGATCCAGCAGGCGGTGGTGATCGGCATCTTCTTGCGCAGCCCACCCATGTCCTTCCGCATGTCGAAGCTGTGGTGACTGCCGCTGTGGCTGACCGAGCCCGCACACAGGAACAGGCAGCACTTGAAGAATGCGTGGGTAAAGATGTGGAAGACGGCAGGCGTCCAGGCGCCGATGCCGAGACCCATCATCATGTAGCCGAGTTGGCTCACCGTCGAGTACGCCAACACCTTCTTGATGTCGGCCTGGACGAAGGCCAACACCGCCGCGATGATGATCGTGATGCCGCCGATCACGGCGATCACGTTGAAGTGCTGCCCGGCAACATTGATGTCGAGCCCGGTGTGGAACAGCGGATACAGCCGGGCGACGAGGAACACGCCGGCGACGACCATCGTGCTGGAATGCAGCAGCGAGCTGACGGGCGTCGGGCCGGCCATCGCGTCCGGCAGCCACGTGTGCAATGGGAACTGGCCGCTCTTGCCGATCGCGGCGATGAACAAAGCGACACAGCTCCACAACAGAATCGCGTGCGAACCCGTTCTGCTGAGCGCCCACTCGTTGATGGTCTCGATGCTGAATCCGCTGGACCCGTTGTTCAGCTTCGTCGCATAGGCACTGGCGCCGAAGAACACGATGCCGGTTCCGACGAGCAGGCCGATATCGCCGACGCGCACAGTGAAGAAAGCCTTGAGCGCGGCCCTGCTGTTCGCTTCCTCTTCCCACCAGTGGCCGATGAGCATGAACGAGCAGAGGCCCATGATCTCCCACCCGAGGATCAGCTGGACCATGTTCTCGGCGAGGACCATCGCCAACATGCCAGCGCTGAACAGCGTCAGAGCGGCGAAGAAGTGGGTGTAGCGGCGATCACCGCGCAGGTATTCCAGTGAGAAGATCTGGACCAGCACGGAGATGAACGCCACCAGCAGGAGCAGCATCACGGCGAGGCCGTCGATGTGTTGACCGAGACCGATCTGCACACCGCCGCTCTGCCACCAGACGATCTTGTGGATCACCGGCGGGATGTAACCAGCCTCACCCTGCGCGTGCAGCCCGAACGCCCGTCCGAAGCCTCCGAGGGCCCCGACGTGATCGCCGGATGAGAAGAAGTCGACGCGCTGGATCCACTGGTATGCGGTCCCTGCGGCGAGAACGAACGAGGCGCCGATCGACGCGATGCCGATCTCGCTGCCTTTCATCGGCAACTTCTTGCCGAAGAAGATGATCAGCCAGAAGGCAACAGCCGGGACGACAGGAATGAGGAAGGCATGGTCGAGGAACCAGCCCGATTCGGCAGCCAGCACGTTCAGCCCTTCATCTCGGACAACTCGTCGAGCGAGATGGACTTCTTGTTGCGGAAGATCAGGAGCACGAGCCCGAGGCCGACGCCGACTTCAGCAGCAGCGATGGCCAGGACATAGAGCGCGAACACTTGGCCGTCAGGATTGTGGTTGCGTAGCGCGAATGCGAGCAGGTTGAGGTTGACGGCATTGAGGATCAGTTCGATGCTGAGCAGCACCAGCACCGCGTTCTTGCGGGCGATCACTCCGTAGACGCCGATGCAGAACAGCAACGCCCCGAGGATGAGGAACTCGTTGATCAGCACTGGCTAATCCTTCCTGGCCAAGACAATGGCACCGATGACAGCGACCAGCAGAACGAACGACAGGGCCCAGAAGGGCAACAGGTACGGCCCGAAGATGCTGTCGCTGACGAGCCGCGTATCGATCCGTGTGGCCGTGTCCGGGCCGGGCAACTTCTCGGCCCCGAAACCTCGGATCAGAGCGAGCGACATCGCCGCGAAGAGCACGACAGCGACGGGGATGCCGAGCACCCAGTTCGTGTTGTTGAGGTCTGCCTCGCGTCCGAGCTTGGCTCTGGTGAGCATCACGCCGAACAGGAACAACACCATCACCGCACCGACGTAGACGAGCACCTGGGTCACGGCCACGAACTCGGCGTAGACGAGCAGATACTGCGCAGCGGCGCCGGCCAGGACACAGACCAACCACAGCGCGGCGTGCACCACGTTCTTGCTCGTCACCACCCGGATCGCGCCGAAGACCATCAGCGCGGCGATGATGCCGAAGAAGATGTTCTCAGCAACGAGAGTCTGTTCGGCGACCACTATTTCTTGCCCTTCCTGTCTGCGCCGACTTCGAGCTCGGGCGCTTCCGGAACGGTTTCCATCCACTCGCCGAGCTTGGTCTTGTCGTGCAACAGGTCGGCGATCTTGGGCTCGGAGTACTCGTACTCGGGGCTCCAGAAGAGCGCGTCGAACGGGCAGACCTCGACGCAGATACCGCAGTACATGCAGAGCGCATAGTCGATGTCGAAGCGGTCGAGCTTGTTGACCTTGCGCGCCGCACCGCCGGCGCGGCGCGGTGGGGCGAGCTCTTTGTGGCCTTCGATGTAGATGCACCAGTCCGGGCAACTTCGGGCGCACAACATGCACGACGTGCAATTGTCCTCGCGTAGCGCAATGACGCCGCGCGCGCGGACCGGTGGTGCCTCTTTTTCGTGCGGGTACTGAACCGTGTTCGAGCCCTTGGTGAGCGTGGTCATCATCGTGTTGAACGTGACACCGAGGCCTTTGACCAGACCCGGTACCTTCGGCTTGATGGGCATCAGAAGGCAACTTTCAAGACGGCGGTGATCATGATGTTGGCGAGCGAGATCGGGATCAGCACCTTCCAGGCAAAGCGCTGGAGCTGGTCCTCACGGAAACGAGGGTACGTGAACCGGACCCACATGATGAGGAACACGAGCGCCATCATTTTGGTGAACATGATCAGCGGACCAACGACGTTCATCCAATTCGCGATCTGATCGACACTGTGCCAGCCGAACCAGCTGAACGGGACACCCCAGCCGCCGAGGAAGAGCACCGACGCGATCAGTGAGAAAACTCCGGCGGTCGCGAATTCGGCGATGAAGAAGATCAGGAAGCGGAAGCCCGAGTACTCGGTCATGTAACCGGACACGAGTTCGGACTCGGCGATCGGCATGTCGAACGGGGCCTGAGTGAGCTCGGCCTGGACCGCGATCATGAACACGCCGAAGCCGACGAACTGGGTCAAGACGTACGGATTGCCGATGCCGCTCCAGCCGAAGATCTGGCCGCCGTTCTGGCGCAGCACGATGGTCTGCAGATTCATCGTGCCGGCCTGGATGACGACGCCGACCACGGCGAGGACCATCGGGAGTTCGTAGGCAATCAACTGGCCGGCTGCTCGTAACCCGCCGAGCAGCGAGTACTTGTTGGCGCTCGACCAGCCTGCGATGAGGATGCCGAGCACGCTGACCGAGCTGACCGCGAGCATGTAGAAAACGCCGGCGTCGAACTGGGTGAAGTAGGCATCGGGACCGAACGGCACGACCGCGACGAGCAGGAACGTGCTCATCAGCACGATCAGCGGTGCCATCTTGAAGATCACCCGGTCGGCCTTTTCCGGGATGATGTCCTCCTTCTGCAGCCACTTGCCGACTTCGGCGAACAACTGCATCGAGCCGTACGGGCCGGCCTCCATTGGTCCGAGACGACTCTGCATGAAGCTCATCATCTTGAACAGGAACAGATACACGATGCTGCCCGCAGGCAACAGAACGGCGACGGTGCCACCGAGCACGCGGAGCAGCGACTGCCCCCAATACGGAATGACAAACGAGAGCATCACCGGTCGATGTCTCCGAGGATGAAGTACAGCGATGCCAGGATCGTGATGATGTCGGGTACCAGAACGCCGCGGAGAACCCACGGCACGACGCTGATGTTGTTGAAACTGGCCGAGCGGATCTTGACACGAAACGGCCCGAGATCGTTCTTGCTGATGACGTAGTAACCCATTTCGCCGAGCGGGTTCTCGGTGGCAACGAACGCTTCACCCTCGGGAACCTTGATGATGCGCGGCACTTTGGCCATCACCGGACCGGATGGCATCGTGTCCAGCAGTCGGTCGACGATCAGGGTGGACTCGCGGGTCTCCATCAGTCGAACCCAGCAGCGGGCGAAGCTGTCGCCGTCCGGATGAGTCCAAACGTTCCAATCGACCTTGTCCCACGCCATCGCGACTCGCTGGTCGCGACGGAGGTCGTAGTTCACGCCACTGGCGCGGAGGTTGGCACCGGACAGGCCGTACTGCAGGGCGATGTCTTTCGGAATGACCCCGATGCCGCGGGTGCGGATCTGGAAGATCTCGTTGCCGAACAGCAGCGTTTCCATCTCGTCGCAGAACCTGCGCAACTTGCGCATCACTCCACGGGTCTCGTCGATCCAGCCTTTGGGCAGGTCGTCCTTGAGTCCGCCGATGCGGTCGAAGTTGGGGTGGAAGCGACCACCGGTGGCGCTCTCGATCAGGTTGAGCACGTACTCGCGATCACGGAACGCCATGAAGACCGGGGTGACTGCGCCCATCTGGACGCCGATATCACCGAGGAACAGGCCGACATTGGCGATACGGCTCAGTTCGAACAGGATCGTGCGAATGTGCTGAGCCCGTGGTGGCGCCTCGATGCCCATCAACTTCTCGGAAGCGAGAATGAACGGCACTTCGTTGGCGAAGCTGCCCAGCCAGTCGATGCGGTTGATCAACGTGGTCACTTGCGGGAAGGTGCGGACCTCGGTCAACTTCTCATACCCACGGTGCATGTAGCCGGCGGACGGCTCGGCCCACACGACCTGCTCGCCATCGAGACGGCAGATGATGCGCAGCGTGCCGTGTGTGGCTGGATGCTGTGGACCGATGTTGAGCGTCATGCCCTCGGTCTCGAGTTCCACATTCAGGCGCGCATCGGCGGCCTGCGACGCGATGTACGCCAGCTTCTGGCGATCGCCGAGCATTGTCTCGACACTCATTCAGCCACCTCCGTTACATCCTCGGCCGGCTCACCGGGCAGCGGCTCGACATCCACGATGCCCGGCCATGGCTTGACCAGACGTGCTAATAGCGGGAAGTCCTTGCGCAACGGGTGACCTTCGAAACCGGTTGGTAGGTACATGTTGATCAGGTTCGGGTGACCGGCGAAATTGATGCCGAACATCTCGTGGGCCTCGCGCTCGTGCCAGTTCGCACCGGCGTAGGCGGGGATCCAGGTGGGCACCACGAGGTCATCGTCGGGGATGTCGCACTTGACGTTGATCCCGTAGTGCAGGGTCGTGCTGTTGACGCGAGCCAGCATCTGGAAGCGGGTCTCGCCTCCGGTGTAGCCCTGTTTGATCGTGGTGTCACGCTCGACCGGGGTCTGTGACGGGTCGTCCTCACTCCGGCCGAAAGGTGACGGCAGCCAGTCGATTGCCGACAAGAAGCAGAAGAAATCCATGCCGAGAACATCGCGGAGCGCGATCGCGCCATCGCGCCACGCGTCGGTACGGACCCGTACCCACATGTCGTCACCGGGCTTGACCAGCGAGTCGATCAGCGCCTCGCCGATGGCACCGCGAAGCTGATCGACGGCGCGCTCGCGCAACGCGTCACCGGGCAGTTCGGCGACCGGAGACCCGGCTTGGTCGATGTCAGACGACAACGGGCTCACCACGATTCGCTTCGCCGCCAGCGACCTCAGCCGACGCAGCGTCGGGCTTTGGTGCTTCGGCCTTGGCGGCGCTTGCTTCGGCCTGTTCCAGCGCAAGCCGCGCCTTGGCCACCTTTTTGTCCTGCTTGGACAACTTGACGCGATCCTGCTTCGGGATCACCGTCAACGGCTTGTATCCCTCACCACGCCAGCGGGCGCCCATGTCCTCGTGCTTGATCCGCTGCTGCAACAACACGATGCCCTCGAGCAGCGCTTCGGGCCGCGGCGGACAGCCGGGAACATAGATGTCGACGGGAATGATCTGGTCGACGCCCTTGGTGACCGAGTAGCTGTCCCAGTACGGACCCCCGCAGTTCGCGCAGGACCCCATACTGATCACGTACTTCGGCTCGGGCATCTGCTCGTACAGTCGCTTGATGGCCGGCGCCATCTTGTCGGTGACAGTTCCGGAGATCACGACGAGGTCCGCTTGGCGCGGGCTGGCCGGCAACGGGATGACACCGAGACGCATCACGTCATAGCGCGGCGAGGCAAACGCCGCGCCCATCTCGATTGCACAACAGGCCAGGCCCCACTGGTACACCCAGAGGCTGTACGAGCGACCCATGTTGAACAGTTGTGTGAGCGGCTTCGGCAGACGACCGCGGTCAACGATGCCCATGATTCACTTCCGATCCGGATGCTGGTGTCGAGGCTGGTATCGGGGCTGGTCTCGGGGCTGCGGTCTCGGCTCGAGTGGCGGCGTCGACTACACCCATCGCAGGACGCCCTTTTTCCATGCGTACACCAATCCGAGGAGCAGAACGAAGACGAAGATGCCCATCTCGACCAGACCGAATGCTCCGTACACCTCGAGCTGCGTCGCCCACGGGAAGATGAACACCGCTTCGACGTCGAACACGACGAACAGCAACGCGAACACGTAGTAGCGGATCTGGCTCTGTGACCAGCCGTGGCCGACAGGATCCACACCACTTTCGTAGGTGAGCATCTTCTCGTAGCTCGGCTTGTTCGGCCGGATGGCAGCGGAGATGGCCAAAAGCAGGCCGGCGAGCACAAGTGCGATCGCTCCGAACCAGAAGACTGTCAGGTAATCCCGAAGAAATGCGGACATCGCCGTAGAAGCTACTACGGAGGGCGAATCGGCTCACAAACCCAAGCCCGCGAGCTCGGAGGTTGTGCAGCACTGGAGGCTTTGCTGCGCACCCGAGTGGCGAGCAAAACCTCCTGTGACGAACTACTCGGTGACGCGCCAGTTGCGATCGGCCTTGCGTTCGGCGGTGTGCTTCTTGGCCGTGATTCGTCGCTCGACGGCCCCTTTGCCGGGGCGAGTCGCCCGACGAGTGCGTGGCACATGCGCAGCGGCATCGATCATCACGCCGAGCCGGTCGAGGGCATCGTTGCGATTGCGACGTTGAGACCGCTCGTTCGACGCGACGATGTGCACCTCCGGACCGAGCTTGGCGATGACCCGTTCTGCGATGTGCGGTGGCAGCCCGAGCCTGGCCATGTCGCAGATCAGCTCGGCCTTGCTGTCCGTCGTGTTCACATGCTGGCCGCCGGCGCCGGACGATCGCGAGAATCGCCACGAGAACGCGGCGGGCTCGAGCCTCCAGCCGCCGCGAGTGACCGGTTCGGCTTCGTCCATCAATTCGCGCCATGGCTGACGTCGTTCCACAGCGCCAACGCCGGTCCGTCGCGGACGTCTTCGATGATGCTCACAGATGCGGTGTCCAGCACCAGGTTGCGGCCGAGTTCGCCCGGCTGACCAATCGCTCTGGCAGCGAAGATGCGCAGCAGATGCCCATGCGCGAAGACGATGCCGACGGGCGCCGGACTGGAATGCACGTCGTGCAGGAACGAGTCGACTCGCGCCGCGACGTTGGCGACCGTCTCGCCGCCGGGGCAACCGTCCCAGATGGTCCAGTCGGCATCGTGCTCGCGGATCTGTGCCGTCGTCAGACCCTCGTAGTCGCCGTAGTCGAACTCGCAGAGTCGTGCATCGACCGTGTAGGGCGTGCCACCGAGAACGATCTCCGCAGTCTGACGGGCTCTCGCCAGCGGACTCGACCAACTGGTGACGAAGGTCTGGCCGATCAAGGCGCGCACCTTCCCACGCGTCGCCGCAGCCTGGACGCGCCCGTGCTCGGTCAGAGAGATATCGGTGCATCCGGTGTGGCGACCGTTGGCGCTCCACTCCGTCGCACCGTGGCGGACAAGGATCAGCTTCACCGTGCCAAGGTAGCCGCGTGTGTTAAGCCTTTTCCCGTGGACGTGGATATCGAGGCCGCCATCCGACGGGTTCCTGCCTGGTCACGTGGCGGAATCGTCATCCGACCTCTCTCCGGTGGTATCACCAATCGCAACTACGTCGTCACCTTCGATGGCGACGAGTACGTCGTTCGGATCCCCGGCGAGCGCACCCAACTGCTCGGCATCGATCGTAAATTCGAGGGTCAGGCCGCAGTCCGAGCGGGCGCTCTGGGCATCGGACCGCCCGTTTTCGGCGAGCTGCCCGGTGTCGGCACGCAGATCACCCAGTTCATTCCCGGTCGCCATCTCGAAGATGCCGAGTTCGTCTTCTGCCTCGACGAGATCGTCGATCTGATCAAGCGGTTCCACGAGAGCGGTCCTCTCGACGGCCAGTTCCCGGTCCATCGCGTCGTCGAATGGCATGCTCGGGACGCGAGCGGCCACGGCGCGATCCCGCCGGCCGCCTACGAGCGCTTGCACCAACAGAGCCGGCACATCGAACTGGCTTTCGCCGCTTCCCCGACAGAGCGTGTCCCGTGCCACAACGACCTTCTTCCGAGCAACCTGCTCCGCGCCGATGGCGAGAGTGGGGCCCACCAGTCCGGCCGGATCTGGATCCTCGACTACGAATACGCCGGAATGAACGACGTGTTCTTCGATCTGGCCAACCTGAGCAGCAGCAACGGTTTCAACGACAGCGTCGACGAACGCTTGTTGACTCGCTACTTCGGCGCAGTGACTGCATCGCGATGGGCGCGGTTGCAGTTGATGAAAGCGATGAGCGCATTTCGCGAAGGGATGTGGGCCGTTGTCCAACAGGCGATCAGTTCCCTGGACACCGATTTCGTCGCCTATGCGGATGAACACCTTCGCAGATGCGAACGGATCGTTGCCTCGCCCGACTTCGGCCGATGGCTCGGTGACGCTCGTGGCGATCCCCAGATCGGGCATCGCTGACCCGTCGAGTCGGCCGGCGATCAGGTGCCGGCCACTGCCTGCAGATACCAGTCGACGAGATGCTCGGCGTTGGGCCGGCTGTCGAGCACGTTGCGCGAGGTCTCGGCGCGTAACGCCTCGACCGACGAACCCCGCATCTCCAGCGTCTCGGCCCCGTCGATCGCCCAGCGGGTGATCATCGATTCGTTGACCTCGGGATGGAACTGGGTCGCGAAGGTTCGGCCGAT
>JAYTOM010000169.1:0-3492 GCA_043747765.1 Actinomycetota bacterium | reverse complement strand
GGTGCTCGGTATCCTCGCGATCGCATCGAGCGTGCTGATCAGTTTCTCGGCAAAGGAATTGACGTGGGTTCGCGTGATTGCAACGGGCTGCGTCGTCATCGCCCTTTTGCACCTGCGCGTCCACGCATTCCTCGGCGAGTCGGCGATCATCGCAGGTGTCGTCATGGTCGCCGTTACGATCAGCGGAGTGGTTCGGCGGCCACGCCCGATCCGCCGCCAGGTGCTGTGGACAATGTTCGGGGCTGCCGTCCTCGTTCTGTTGTCAGCTGCGGGGATGGCGGTTGGTGCGCTTCAGGCCAAGAGCAATCTGGAGCTCGGTAGTCAGCTGTTGACGGACGGCTTCGATCAGCTGCGCAACGGCGACACGACGAAGGCCGCCGTCACGCTGCGCCAGGCTTCGACGGACCTGCAGGCTGCGTCTGGCGAACTCGATGCGACATGGACACGGCTCGCTCGGCTGCTGCCGGTGGTGGCCCAGCATCGAGCACTGGCGGACGAGATCGTGTCCAAGGCTGCACGGGCCGCGACGGCCGCAGCGGATGCTCTCTGCGTCGCAGATGTCGAGCAGCTCCGCTTGACGAGCGGGCAGCTTGACGTCGCCACGCTCGGCGCCCTTGCCCAACCGTTCGCAGCGCTCGATGCCTCTGTCGCAGATCTTGCCGTTGCTGTCGACGGCGGTCGATCCCCGTGGTTGATCGGGGCAGTTCGTCGGCAGCTGACCAAGGCTCGTGCAGATGTCGACAGCGCACTGAAACAGACCCATGCGATTGCTGCACTTTCGGCGAATGGTCCGGCGGTGCTCGGCACCGAGGGGGCGCGTCGCTACCTCGTCGCGTTCACCGCCCCCGGAACAGCGCGCGGCCAGGGTGGGGCGATGGACGATTACGCCGAGATCACGGTGACAAACGGCAAGATCGCGGTATCGACGAATGGCCGAACAGCTGGTTTGATCGCCGACTTGGCCGCGGCCAGTCCGTTGTATCTGCACGTTGCTCCCGACTACCTCGATCGTTACGCAGCGTTGGGAGCAGGTAGTACGACCACCGCTGTGGACCCCAACTTCTGGTCGAACGCAACAGTCGATCCGGATACGCCGACGACCGCGGACGTGCTCGCTCAGATGTACGCCGCTTCAGGTCACGGCGCTGTCGACGGAGTCATCATCATCGACCCGCTCGGTGTTTCGGCGTTGCTGCAGGTGGCCGGCCCGGTCGACATCAGCGTCGGGAGTCCACCGGTCACGCAGCACATCGACGCGCAAAGACTGCGTCAGTTCCTGTTGTTCGACCAATTTCAGCTAGCCGATGCGGATCGACAAGTCGTCATCCAGGCTGCCGTAGGCGCTGCGCTGCAACAGTTTCTCGGGTCGGCGTTGCCAGGCCCACAGCAGCTCGGCCGGGCATTGGGAGCACCGGCGACGGAGGGACACATCTCGTGGTGGGCGCGCCGTCCGGTCGAGCAGGAAACGATCCGTCTGATCGGTATGGCCGCCCGCCTTCCCGCGCCGGACGGCCAGGATGGACTGGCCATCGTGTCGAACAACCTCGGCGGCAACGCGATCGACCCCTTCTTGAAGCGGACCGTCGCGTACACGGCGAGGTACGACACTACGACACGTGCCGTGGCGTCCGATCTCGTCGTCACGCTGCAGAACACCGCTCCGACAACTGGCTACGGCGACTACGTCATCGGGAACACACTCGGTCTGGCTGACGGTACGAACCGGACTTCGCTCAGCATCTACAGCCCGCTCTCCGCGACGGCGATCACCCTCGACAATGCTGCGACACCGGCGCAGTCGTCGACCGAACTCGGGTGGAACGTCTCGACGATGACCGTTGATCTCGCCCCGGGTCAGACGCGGACGATCCACGTCGTGTTGGGCGCAAGGCTGACCAACGGCCGCTACGCGCTGATCTGGCGACCACAACCGATGACCACTGCGGACACACTGTCGATCGATGTCACCGGACCTCGCCGATCGATCACCTTTTCCGGTCAGCTGGTCCGCACCAGCGTCATCGACGAAGACGGTATTCGAGCCCAGCGCTGAGCCGCCATTACGCTGACCAGCCGTGGAGAGCGTTGTCGTCATCGGAGCATCACTGGCTGGAGTCCGGGCATGCGGTGGCCTTCGTGCGAACGGTTTCGAAGGCAGGATCACGCTGGTCGGAAACGAGACGCACCAGCCGTACGATCGGCCGCCGCTTTCGAAGAAGATCCTCGCCGGCGAGTGGGAGCCGGACCGGATCGGTCTGCTGCGCGAAGGCGAACTCGACATGCTGTCCTTGCAGCTCCGCCTCGGCGTCGCAGCGACGGGCCTGTCCGTTGGCGAACGCAGCGTGGCGCTGGCCGACGGCTCGTCGTTGCCGTTCGACGGGCTGGTGATTGCGACGGGTGCTGCGATTCGGCGCCTGCCCGGACAACCGGTCGATGATTCGTTGTTCGAGCTACGCACTCTCGACGACTCGCTCGCACTGCGTGCTCGCCTGATGGCCGGTGGCCAACGCGTCACCGTCATCGGCGCAGGCTTCATCGGCCTCGAGGTCGCCGCAACAGCTCGTTCTCTCGGCAACGAAGTGGTCGTGCTCGAAGGCCTTCCCGCACCGCTGATCCGTGGACTCGGCGCCGAGATGGGCATGGCGGTGACCACCCTTCACGCCGACCACGGCGTGAACATCCGGTGCAGTGTCTCGGTGAGCGCGATCGAACGTGTCGGCGCACATCTCGTCGTGCGTCTCGGCAACGGCGAGTCCGTCATCAGCGATCTCGTGGTGGTCGGTATCGGCGTCTCCCCTTCGACCGGGTGGCTGACCGGAAGCGGGCTGGACCTTCGCGATGGTGTGGTCTGCGATGCGACGTTGAACGCGGGCGTACCAGGCGTGTACGCGGCAGGCGACGTCGCGCGCTGGCCGAACCCGCAATTCGACGACGAGGAGATGCGAGTCGAGCACTGGACCAACGCTGCTGAGCAAGGTCTGCACGTCGCCAAGAACCTGGTTTCGGTGGCCGCTGGAGAAGGGCCGCAGCCCTACAGCGCCGTCCCGTTCTTCTGGAGTGAACAGTTCGGCAAGCGGATCCAGTTCATCGGTCGCGCAGCCGGCGACGACGAGGTGCGAATCGTCAAGGGTTCTGTCGACGATCGGTCGTTTCTCGCTCTGTACGGTAAGCACGGACGGCTGCGCGGCGCGCTCGGACTGGCCATGCCGAAGCCGCTGATGCAGTGCCGGAAGTTGCTGATCGACAAGCTGTCGTTCGCCGATGCGCTCGATGCGATCTTGGCACGGTAGTTGCTTTTGCAACTACTTGTGGAATTGGTTGCCCGTGCTGATCGAGCAGCTCGCGCACTGACGTAGCATTCCCCACCATGAGTTCACATCTCTCCGATGTCTGGTTCTCGGTGACTCCGCTCGAAGTGGCGAGCGGGCGGGGCTGTTGGGTGACGACGACATCGGGCGACGAGTATCTCGATTTCGCGGCAGGCATCGCTGT